>CAZAME010000001.1:0-71483 GCA_964486445.1 uncultured Bacteroides sp.
ATGACTCCTTCCAACGCTGCGACTGTGTTTGTGCCATCCTGTCTTCCGACTGATTGCGGCATGGTTCCCAAAACTTTGTGTTACCGGAAACAGATTGGCCGGTACCAGTGAGAGCATCAGGCAGGAATTGCTGACGCACGAAGTTGCCGGGATAATCATGGGCATATTTGTAATTCTCGCCATAGCCAAGCTTCTTCATCAGACCAGTCGGGGCATTGCGCAGATGCAGTGGTACGGGCAAATTGCCTGAGCGATCTACTTCGGCAAGAGCATTGGCGATAGCCATGTATGCCGAGTTGCTTTTGGCTGAAGTGGCAAGATATATTGTGCATTCTGCCAAAGGAATTCTACCCTCAGGCATTCCGATTTTCTGGATAGCATCAAAAGTTGCGTTGGCAAGCAATAGAGCATTTGGGTTTGCCAGACCAATGTCTTCAGCTGCTAATATCACAAGCCGGCGGGCTATAAATTCGGGATCTTCACCTCCGGCAATCATGCGGGCAAGCCAATATACCGCAGCATCAGGGTCACTACCGCGAATACTCTTTATAAAAGCCGAGATAATATCGTAGTGCATTTCTCCGCCTTTATCGTATGCGAGTGGATTCTCCTGAAGTCTATCGGTGACGGTTTTGTCATCAATCACGATTGGCTCGCCATACGGCGTCGATTGCTCAAGCAGGTCAAGAATATTGAGCAGTTTGCGGGCATCACCTCCTGAGTAGCGGAACAAGGCCTCTGTCTCACGGATATCTACGCTCCTATGTTTCAGAATTTCATCAGTGGTTATGGCGCGATGGAGCAGTGTGCCGAGTTCATTCTCATCAAGAGGCTTAAGTGTATACACTTGCGCTCTCGACAACAACGGGCGAATTACCTCAAAAGACGGATTTTCGGTTGTTGCGCCAATTAGTGTGACTATGCCGCTCTCGACAGCGCCAAGCAGGCTGTCTTGCTGCGATTTACTGAAGCGGTGTATTTCGTCGATAAACAGGATAGGGCGCCCCTTTGAGAACATGCTGACATTATCGGCCCGACAACGGTCGATAACATCGCGAACGTCTTTTACTCCGGAAGAAACCGCGCTGAGAGTGTAGAACGACGATCCGCTGTGGTTGGCAAGAATACGAGCAAGAGTGGTCTTGCCGACTCCGGGGGGGCCCCACAGAATAAACGATGACACACGACCACTGTCGATCATACGCCGTATGATGCCACCCTCACCAACCAGATGAGTCTGACCGATGTATTCGTCAAGGTTAGTGGGCCGCAGTCTTTCGGCCAATGGTGCCTGATTCATAATATAACGTTTGTTCTTATTCTGCGTCAAAGTGTGCGTCACTCCAGCGTATGCCGCGCAGATATTCTTCTGCACTCATCCGTCTCTTACCTGGAGCTTGCAGAGTGAGAATCTCGATAGCAGTGTTGTTTCCGGCCCCAACGAATAATCGCTTACCATCAATTTTTACTCTGGCGCTGCTGATATTGCTATTAACGACGGGCATCGTCTCAAAGATTTTTATATCTGCAGCATTGCTATCATCGGTATGCAAAGTGCTCCAGGCGCCAGGGTAGGGCGATAAACCGCGTACAAGGTTGTGAATTGTTCCTGCATCAGCATGCCAGTCAATGCGACATGTGTCTTTAAATATCTTGGGGGCAGGCGTCGGCTTTGCATCTCCTACAAGAAGCTCAGCCTGCGGGATTGGCTTGAGATCACCTTTGATGATGTGGTCTATCGTAGAAATCGTGAGATCTGCACCAAGAACCATAAGCCTGTCGTGAACACTACCGACATTCTCATTCGGGCCAATAGTAATACTCTCGCGACTGATGACGTCGCCGGTGTCTATCTCATGCTTGAGGAAAAAGGTGGTTACACCGGTCTCCTTATCACCGTTGATGACAGCCCAGTTGAGAGGGGCAGCCCCGCGATATCGTGGCAAAAGAGAGGCATGCAGATTGAATGTACCCAAGCGAGGCATAGTCCAAACGACCTCTGGGAGCATACGGAAAGCGATGACTATGAACAAATCAGCCTCCAGAGCGCGCAGTTGCTCTATAAATTGCGGATCACGCAGCTTTTCGGGCTGCATAATATTTGGTAATCCTGCTGATACGGCATATTGCTTTACGGCACTTTCGATAACCTTATTGCCACGGCCACCGGTTTTGTCGGGCATAGTTACAACGCCTACAACGTTATATCCTCCCTCGTGAATTTTGCGCAGGCTTTCTACGGCAAATTCAGGGTTGCCCATAAATACTATTTTAAGATCTTGCTTATTCATTGCTGTTTTCTGTAGTTTTTATATTACTCTCAAGAGCATGCCACAGATTATCGTCGGGTACGGGTGCCGTAACATCTATTTCTTTACCCGAAACAGGGTGGATAAAGTTTATCCGTCGGGCCATAAGCGATATACTGCCATCTGTATTGCTGCGCTTGTCGCCGTATTTCAAATCACCCTTAATCGGCGAACCAATTGCGGCAAGTTGTGCCCTTATCTGATGCTTGCGTCCGGTGAGAAGATTTATTTCGAGCAGATGATAGCGATCACTGTCAGCAATCACGCGGTACTGCAGTTTAGCAAGTTTGGCCCTGGAGTCCTTGTCTGTGCTGATGTATGTTTTGTTATTACGCTCTACTGATGATAGGTAATGAGTCAGTATATCACTATCTTTCTCCGGTCTGTTGCGTGTAATTGCCCAATATGTTTTGTGAACATCGCCATTGCGGAACATATCATTGAGCCGGGCAAGAGCCTTAGACGTCTTTGCAAATACCACAAGACCTCCTACTGGTCGGTCAAGCCGGTGCACGACTCCGACAAAGACGTTTCCAGGTTTAGCATACTTTTCCTTTAACCACTGTCCCACAATCTGAGAAAGTGGTGTATCACCTGTTTTGTCTCCTTGCACGATCTCGCCCGGAGACTTATTGACAATGATTATGTGGTTGTCTTCGTAGACTACTTGCATTCTTGAGTGTATTTATATCTTATCGCAAAGTTACGCAAAAAATATGAGAATATTAACCCCATGCAGGATCGCAAATAGCCATAAAGTTTGAGCCCGAGGCTTATCGGCCCGGGCTCAAAGATATATTACATATTCGGATTCTTTAGTAGTTGATCTTAACTCCTGAGTCAGCTCGAGTATTACCGCTAATATTCCGCTGGGGTTTGTCGGATTTTTTGCCGAAACTTATCTGGTATCGTACCGTTAATGATACCCAGTTGTTCTTATCAGCGATCCAAGATTTTGATTTTGTCACATTGCCTATTGCCATTGTTGTATGCTCCTGATAATATGCTCTTGTACGGAAGAGATCGGAGATATTGCAAGAAACAGTCCACGAATCTTTGTGCCAGCTTGCGTCAAATGACCACCATGTGAATTCCCGCCAAAGGTTATTGCCATAGAGTGAGTATGTAGGCAACAACTTGGCAGAGGCATTGAACTGCCAGTTTCCGAAATATGCTGATACTGACCCATCGGTAGCAAAATAACTTTTACTCCAACTATGATTGAAACCGTCGGAAGACTGTTTTTGATATCGCCCACTTATCCTTACAGAATAATGGTCTGCCAAATTTGAAAGGCCGAGAACCAATATTGTTGAAAAATCATTATTGTGACGACTATTCTGCGTTGTCTGTAAGAATTTTCCATAAATCGGACTGGAAACATCATCTACGTATTCGCATACAGTGATTGGAATATTTGAAGTCGTCGTATAGTCTACGCAAATTTCAGCAGAGAGTTTTTTATGGGAATATGATGCATATAATTGATTTCTAAACGACACCGCATTCTTAAGCAACATATTACCCGAACTATACAATATTTCGTTGACAGGCAGAATAACGTCGTTATATGAGCTGAGGCCGGGTGACGACATTTTGAGACCTCCTGAATATCTCAAATTAAAGTTTTTAATATTCTTCTGAAGCATCAGATATGCATAAGGCGAAACTTCAGCGCGATCGACTTTTGTATAATATAGACCGGCCGACGCATAATAGTATCCAATATTGCCTATTTGCCCGCTGAGGGCAGCATAAGCATTCGAACTGTTCTTTTCCAATGCTTGAGGTTCATGCACTCCTTCTACTATATAATCATTAGACGCATGATAAAATGAATGGGTGAGACCGGCATTGAATTTTGACCACGAGAAGCGATGCTCATAATATAAATTCCCGCTAATAACGTATGAATCCGAGGATGTTGTGGTAACATCTTCGTAGCCATTAGTCTGAAACAGTTCCCTCGTATAATCACCTGAAACATATCCACCGCTGAGATTCATCTCAAGTCGGCCATTTTCTCCCACGGGTAGACTGCCATAAATATTGAGGGTAGGACTCAAAGTATTGGCATGTCTCATATTGCTGCGATATAAAGTTGTAGCACCCGACTCACTCAACTGCTTGTCTCGTAAATAATATGAATGATAAGACATACCCGTGGTTACAGTTAGCAACTTCTTAGGGCCTCCAACCAGTGAGTACTCTAACGTAAAATCATGGTCACGATCGAGAAGCCGGTTGGGTATACAGGTTAATTTATCTTCATATACTCTGTCGGGGTAAAAATATTGCTCGACCTCATTTCTATAGTCTTTTCGGCTATCGCGGAAAAGGCCATTATAATTGACAGAAACTTCATGTTTACCATAAAGATAGGATGAATATACCTGGTGATTTTCCTGTCGGGTTGTCACCGGTGCCGACAATTGGCCCATGAACGAGCCTCCGGCCTCAGGTCTCTGAGTGATAATATTGATATACGGCGCCCCATAACGCATATCGGTATATGTTATATATTCTACTTTCAGTATATCCTTGGGGTTAAGGGTATTAAATTGCGAATATTTGCGTTTGACTCCATTTATAAGAATCTGTGCAGGCTCGCCGCCTATCGTTATTGTTTGTGCCCGGTCGTCGACGCTCAACATTGGCGCCGTGTATGTCACTTGTTTTATCAGGTTAAGTGGGTCGGTTGCTCGATCCTTTTCGAGCTGAGTCGGAAAAACTATACTTTTATCAGGGAGATTTATAACTTTTGACTCTGATGCGGTCACTTCTAATTCCTTCATCATTTGTGCCGCCGGAGAGATATAAATTTTCCCAAGATCTACGTCGCTAATAACATTTGTTATTGACAGATGCTGCGGTTCATAACCCATGCAAGCAATGATAATAGTGCATCTGGCGGTTTGTTCCGGCCACGAAAATTCAAAGTCACCTCTGTTTCCTGTCAATGCATATTGCATCTGGGCAGAATCTGCAGATATCTCAATGCGCACCCCGATGAGTGGTGAATCATCTTCTGCTGAATATACTACTCCTTTTACAGTGGCAGCATCCAAGGATTCACATATAATCAGTCCTAACAACAGAAATACGCTTAAAATTACTCGGCGAAATCTGTCAATCTGTAGTCTTTTCATAATATGGGAATATCTATGTGTATTATGCGACAAAGGTATAAAAAAAACAGTCACGCAAATATGCGTAACTGTTTTTTTGTTTTATTAAAATATATTAACGATTAACCTGATGGCGATTTTCTCCATCTCGCAAGTAAGCAACAATTTGTTGTGCAGCTGCTATACCGGCATTAATATTTGCCTCGGCAGTCTGCGCACCCATCTTCTTAGGCGTGAAGAATACGCGCTTGCCAAATTTAGCTGACAATTCGTCGGCATTATCAGGTTTGACATCTGCCACATACTTGAGATCAGGGCGATCAGTGAGTGCACGCATAAGACCGTCTTCGTCAATCACTTCCTTGCGTGCGGTGTTGATGAGCACGCCTCCTTCCGGCATGAGTGTGATTAGGTCATATCCGATGGATTTCTTGGTTTCCGGGGTAGCCGGGATGTGGATCGACACAAATTTATTATACTCATACAGCGCCTTGACGGTGTCAACAGGTGTTACACCTGCTTCAGCAATAACATCTTCGGGGCAGAAAGGGTCGTGGGCTGAAACAATCATATCAAACCCTTTGGCAATGCGGGCCACATTGCGGCCAACCTGACCGAATGCCTGAATACCGAGGGTCTTGCCACGAAGTTCTGTGCCGGATGTGCCGTCATACATATTACGAACTGCCATTACTGTCATGCCGAACACAAGTTCTGCCACGGCATTTGAGTTCTGACCTGGTGTATTCTGCACCACCACGCCATGCTCTTTTGCTGCTGCGAGATCGACATTGTCGTAACCAGCACCTGCACGCACAACGATTTTTAGATTCTTAGCAGCCTCGAGCACATTACGATCAATGATATCGCTTCGCACGATGATAGCATCGACATCAGCTGCGGCTTTAACAAGATCGGCAGCCTCGGCATACTTCTCAAGCATCACTGCTTCATATCCTGCCTCTGAAAGCACATTCTTAATGGAGTTGACCGCTGCCGCTGCAAATGGTTTCTGTGTTGCTATAAGGACTTTCATAATATTATTTATCGTGTTGCCTGGAAATCATTCATTGCGTCTACAAGGACTTTTACACTTTCTATGGGAAGTGCATTGTATAGCGATGCACGGAATCCACCGACTGAGCGATGGCCTTTGATACCAACTATGCCACGGCCTTGAGCAAACTCAAGGAAGTCCTTTTCAAGCTCTTGATATTCGGGCTTCATTACAAAGCAAACATTCATTATAGAACGGTCTTCGGGGTTAACCGTACCTCGGAACATGCGGCTTGAGTCAATGGCTTCATACAGCAGGGCAGCTTTCTCAAGATCGCGCTTCTCCATAGCTACTACACCGCCCATGTCGCGATACCAGCGCAGAGTCTGCAGCGCAGAATAAATGGGGAGAACAGGAGGAGTATTGAACATAGAACCCTTAGCTACATGAGTTTGATAATTGAGCATCGTGGGGATTGGGCGACCGGCCTTACCGAGAGCGTCATCGCGGACAATGACGATAGTCACACCTGCAGGAGCAAGATTCTTTTGAGCACCGGCATAAATAACGTCATATTTCGAAACATCAACGGGGCGAGAGAAAATATCGGAGGACATGTCTCCGACAAGACGCACACCTACTTCAGGATCCTTGCGCAACTCAGTGCCATAGATGGTGTTGTTTGAAGTAAAGTGGAAATAGTCGGAATCAGAAGGTACTACAAAATCCTTGGGTATATAAGTATATCCGGCTTCTTTCGACGAGGCCACGACATCGACTTCACCAAAAAGGCGAGCCTCTTTAATGGCATTGTTTGCCCATGTACCGGTGTCGAGATAAGATGCTTTATTACGGAGCAAATTATAAGGCACCATGCAGAACTGCATGCTTGCTCCACCACCGAGGAATAACACAGAATAGCCCGCGGGCACATCAAGAAGGTCTTTTACAAGCGCAGAGGCTTCGTCAATTACGGCCTGAAATTCTTTACTTCTGTGCGATACTTCAAGGATTGACAGACCAGTGCCGGCAAAATCTTTGATGGCATCGGCTGTGTTCTTAATTGTGTACTCGCTAAGGATAGAGGGTCCGGCGTAGAAATTATGCTTCTTCATCGGTCAATATTATTTTAGGATTGATTAAAATTTCAGTTCTTTATTAAGTGCAAATATACAACTTTTTCACCACTCACGCTATATACGCATCAATAATTGTTTTAACGAGGTATATCTGTATATGAAGACATCGGGCACACTGCCATAAGAAGTGTGCCCGATGCGATAGGATTTAGATTATGAGAAATCAGCGTATCAGTTCTTTTGTGACCTTATTGCCACGGCGAACGATGTAGATGCCGGGCACAATATTCTCAGCCTTTACCTTAATACCCTGCAAATTGTAATATTCAGCAGGAGCCTCGTTGTATTCGACTTCGACATCTGAAATGCCGGTTGTGTTGTCGGCCAGACGTGCTATAAAGGTTGAGCCAGAATCTGCGCCACCGGTCCAATAGGCCAAACGGTTATCGCGGCTATTCAGGCGGTTGTCGACAAACCCTTTCTGATGCAGATAAAAACCATTCTCTCCTACGATCTGTGGACTTACCGTAGCTATCCAATAGGTATTATCGGATGCACCGAGTGATGATTCTGATTTAACAATTGGATAGGTATTGCCTCCAGCGTTAGCCGAGGTATTGGTGCTCGACGAGAGAATCTTACCATCGCCGGCGCCACGGTTGTATATCTTGAAGCCTTCGTAAGCATTTCCAACAAAGCACCACTGTGCATTGTGATTATCACTTTCGGGAGTAACACTTGAGGCCGTGCCGAGCGATATGTAAGAAAGTGACGGATCATGAATCAGATAACACTTGCTCGAAGTGAGTGTTACATTATACCAGCTTGCATTGTTGAAGTCGGCACTTACATCGAAAGGCAGGTTGTGCACGAGAGTCAGTACTACATCAAGATTATCTTCCGATATATTACCCTCGGGCATGCCATCTACAGTATAGAAGTCAGATGATGTTTCGGTAGGCCACTCTGCTGCAGGGTAGGGGTTCCCGGTCATTGCTTCAACTGATTTAGTAGCGAGTGTGCGGCCATCATAAACAAGAGTATAGTTTACAGTTACATGCTTAGGCTGTGCTCCTTCTTCCACGAAATTTCCCTCGATGAATACATCACCATCCATGATTTCCGCAGGAAGAGTCAGGCAGTCATCGCTGTTAAATGCATCATAGAGATAAGTAACTTCACTATACTGAGGATTACCGTGGTAGAACTCAGCACCTGATAGCACACCATGACGCACCTTCACGCCGGCGTATGTAAATCCGGGAGCAGGTTTCATTTTGATGGTGAATGGCTTGCCAAATTCAGCCTTGCAGTTTTCAAGAACATTGCCATCTGCATCAGTGACATCACCATTAAGCTGATTTGCGCGCACTGTCACAGGTGATCCATCGGTAACCATGAGCATTACGTCGGTGATAGAACCACCATTCTGCGTAATCATGTTTCCACTGGCGATGCAACCACCTGGATCTATATCGTTCCAGTCCATCTTGAAGCGCAGGCGATAAGCACCGGGCTTAAGGTCGGCAGGAAGTGTCACGCTTGGCATAACCTTGGTGTCGCGATTGTTACCCGAAATATAAGTACCGGCACTGTTGTAGCCAGCGTTAGGATTGGTCTTTGCGTAGAAAGAGAAGGTCAGAAGGTCTTCGGCAGGAGTGTAGTTATTGCTACCAACTGATGCCTCAAACTGTCCGTCGTTGGCTTTATCAAGATAGACATACCCATGCATCCATGAACCTTTGAAATCAATGTTGAATGAAACAGTTTCTCCGGCTTTAGCACGGAAGTTCTTGTCGGTGATAAAGTGATAAAGTAGCATATCGGTGTTCTGACCGACATTAACCGATTGCGAACCGAATGCAGGTGATGTCATTGACACAGCGTTAGTGCGTCGCTCAGAGTGGTTGATCTTTTCTGATGAGGGGTTGTAGTTGATTGTGTAGAAATCAACGTTGCCGCGAGGCTTGATGTTGTCGTTGACGGTGATATCATCGACATAAAACAGGAAATCGTTTGTGCTGTTGTGTGGAGATTCACACTCTGGAACGACAACAAGAGAGTAGAGCTGAACGTCATTTGAGCCCTTGATAGGGAAAACGGCATCGCACCACTGATTAGCCTTCACTTCGTTATTTGAAAGCACCCACAGTTGTTCTTCTTCACCAGTCTGATCAGTTCGGTCGTTGCGTTTACCGAGAGCAACAAGTGCAACACGACCACTGACAGGGCGATGCATCATTACATGCACATATTTGGTTGTTGTTGATAACTGTATCTTCTCACTGAGATCGACGCGAACACCAAAGAGATTTGAGCCATAGCGCGAACGCTGGGCGCCAAGTACTTTATCAGAGCCATTAAGAGCCTGCCCAAGAGCTTCATCTACACTCTTGTCAGGGTTATCGACCACTTTTACATTACCTTTGAGTTCACCAGTGCGGAAAGGCGAACCAATCCAACAGTCATATACACCGACAGATGTATATCCTGCTGTAGTCTCGAAATCCACGTCGGCCGATGCTGCAAAAGGTATCATCGCCGCCAACGCAGTATATATTGCTGATTTTTTCATCTTGAATTCAATATTATTATAGCAAATTAGTAGCATGATACTGTGTGGAGCAACGGACAAGCTTTGCTATCTGTTATATTGATGCGGATTGCCTTACAGTTGTAGCCGTTGCCATATGTTGTAGTACTGCCGTTGAGAGGAATTATACGCTTATAACCGATAGTGGTTGTCGTGACATTCTGTGCAATTTTACTGAAATTCACACCGTCGGTAGAATATTCAATGTTAAAGCCTTTTACACGCTGACCAAGAGTAATATACTCCATCAGTGAAACGTAATGAATATTCTGAGGCGTATCCCAACTGATTGTGATGGTTGCTGTCGTAGTACCGTCGTTAGTTGCCCAGAAAGTGTCTTTATCACCGTCATTCATATTAGAAGCAACGTAGGTGCGGGTGGCGCCATTGGCACGAGTCTCGCTAACCTCAATCTTGGCATCGAGCGCTTTATCGGTTCCGAGTCGCTCCTGCAGACGCTGTCCGAATGCTTCAATTCGGCTCACAGTTGCATCAGGGAGAGAACCGGAACGGTCAGGCGGGAAGTTGAGGATGAGTGTGGCGTTGCGGCCCACAGTCTCAAGATAGAACTGCCAGAGTTTATCAAGACTATTTACTGATTCTGTTGAATGCCAGAACCAGCCGGCAGTAGTTGCCTTGGCGTCACTTTCGCCGGGAACCCATTGCCAACCTGTTTCGTCGCCATATTCGCCGGTACCCATGCTCCAGCATGTTTCGCCGGCCCAACCTGATTCGTTACCAATCCAGCGGGCTTCGCCACCTACGCCCCACATAACCATGTCAGGAGCAATTTTGTGCATTTTGTCGCGGAGGTTGGGGATGTCGTAGTATGTTTCAGGGTCAACACTACGGTTTTCGTTTGCGCCACCATAATAGCCGGTATCACCTGTTGCACCATCGAACCACATTTCAAACTGGTCGCTACCGTATTCAGCAAGTTCTTCGCATTGTTTAAAGAATACTTCATTGACATAGCGCGAGGTGCCGTCGCCCCAATAAGCGCTGTTACGGTCCCAAGGCGATACATAGAAGCCATATTTCAGTCCGAGATCTCGAGCTGCCTGAGCGAAATCACGTGGAATATTTGTATTCTTGGCGTAATCGTTACCGCCTTTTGTGACATTGTGTGAAGTTGTTGCTGTAGGCCACAGACAGAATCCGTCGTGATGCTTCACAACGGCGATACCACCCTTCATGCCTCCCTTCTTGATCGTCTCAAGCCACTGACGCGGATTGGGGGCAGCAGTAGGGGCAAAACGAGATTCGGCTTCATTGCCGTTACCCCATTCTTGGTTAGTATAAGTGTTCATGCCATAATGAAAGAAGGCATAAAACTCAGTCTCCTGCCACTTCACCTGACGAGGATGTGGCACAGGATGTACCGGTGCAGGCAGATTTTCCGGATTAGAAAGCGTTTGCTCTTCAATCACAAGTTCTTCCGCGATTGCCGGTAGAGCTATTGCAGCGCATACTGCAGCTCCAAGCATTGCTTTTAAGGTAAATTTGTGCATAAATATGATTGGTTTTGAGATAATATTAGCGCATAAAGATAGTAAAAAGATATAACTCAGCAAAATGTTAACGTTGAGAAATCAAGCAAATGCCTGGCGTAATCAGAAATTTCTGTCGAAGTGATCGACGATATACGCTCAACGCTTTGCTTGAAAGTAAGTGCATGACCATGGTATAACGTTGCTCGGGCAACACCTAATATTGAAGATTCACGGTGATCGCAATTTATTGTCATTTGTCCGATGAGCTGACGTTTAAACCGGTTCAACATAGTTGGTGTCACCGGGTTATCTGCCATTTCTTCAAGTGTATGACGTACAATAGAGCAGCATTTATCTACATCGTTATGATCACATCCGAAATAGACGCTCCACAATCCAGTGTCGCGATACATAGAGGTCGTGGCTTCAACTGTGTAGACGAGTCCACGCCTTTCCCTTAAGGAAAGATTCAGTAATGAATTCATCCCCGGGCCTCCGACAATATTTGTGAACAAAGAAGAAACTGCGATCCCCTTGGAATATATACCAGGCACACGCGATCCTATAACTGTATGACACTGATGCAACGATAAATTGCGCCGATCTCTGAAGCATTGATTTAACAATAAAGACTCATCATTGTGATTTACGGAGCCAGGCGTTAATAGGGAAAAACTACGGTTGATTATTGATAAAGCACGATTCTCAGACATAGCTCCACTGTAGAAAGCGACCATATTTCCAGCTACATAATATTTAGCTAAAAAATCACGGCAACCAATCGAGTCAAACGATTTAAGAGTCATTTCATTTCCAAGAATATTATGACCTAAGCCTGAGCCTGAAAATATCATATCTTCAAAATCGTCGTATACAGCTTCTGATGGCGAGTCGAGATATGAGGAAATTTCGTCACTCACAACCTCACGCTCCAGATCAAGTTGTTTCTGAGGAAATTGAGAATCGGAAACAAGATCAAATATCAACTCAACCGCACGAGTAAGATTGCCTTTTGGGAACTGAGAATAGATATAAGTTTCTTCCTTGGTGGTATATGCATTCAGTTCACCGCCGACAGCTTCCATGCGATTAAGAATGTGCCATGCCTTTCGGCGCTTCGTGCCTTTAAATATTGTATGTTCTACAAAATGAGCAAGACCATACTGTAGCGGCGACTCATCACGGCTACCGGCCATAACAACAATACCAAAGTATTCAGCTGATGCACCAGGCCTATGTTCACATACGACACGGAGTCCGTTAGCAAGTGTTTGATATGACAATTCGTGATCTCTCATATAATCAGACAGGGTCTACCCAATCGCCATTTGCTTTTATTAAATTTATAAGGTGTGCGATTGCCTCTTCCTGCGGGATGTTTTTTTCCACACATTCTTTACCCTTGTATAGACTGATATGACCGGCGGATGCTCCGACGTATCCATAGTCGGCATCAGCCATCTCTCCGGGACCATTGACTATGCAACCCATAACCCCTATTTTCAACTTACTCAGATGTGAGGTCGCTTTACGGACTTCGCTAAGAGTGTTTTGAAGGTTAAAAAGCGTGCGGCCACAACCCGGACACGCAATATACTCGGTCTTGCTTATGCGGCAACGTGCAGCCTGCAGGATATTCAGGCACAGATTATTGCGCTCATGTGCTGATAATGCCGGTGCTTCGAGCCAAATGCCATCATGAAAGCCTCCGAGAAGAACCCGGCCAAAATCGATAGAGGCTGCCACTGCAATCCGCTCTAGATTATCATCATCGTAAGTAAACTTGACAATGGCAGGTCGGTGATCACCAGCCTCCATCATAGTGTGCAGCTTTGCAAGTGCATGGCCGGATGGATTGACGCCTTGGCACTCGACCAAAGCTATTTCACCGGATTTAACCGCAGCATCGACTTGATGTTGGGTAATATCCAAACCAACGACAACAGGCTTGTTATCGCCTCCGACAGATAATGGGGTATATGAATAAGAATCCCGACGCGAAGGTGCATATCGGTTGTAACCTTCAACAATATGGCCTTCAATAGCGGGGCTTTGCGCAAAGGTTTTTACATAATCATATATCATTTTAGCAACCGGAAGCTCATGCACAGGATCCTCAGTGAGCGAAACTCTGAAGGTATCACCGATACCATCGGCAAGCAACGTGCCTATACCGATAGCCGATTTAATGCGACCGTCTTCTCCATCGCCGGCCTCTGTGACACCAAGATGCAGTGGAAAAGACATATCCTCGCGATTCATGGCATCCACAAGCCGGCGCACTGTCTCAACCATAACAACCAGGTTGGATGACTTTATGGATATTACAACATTGAAAAACTGCTGCTCTACACATACACGCAAAAACTCCATTGCACTCTCCACCATACCATCAGGGGTGTCGCCGTAGCGACTCATGATACGATCAGAAAGAGAACCATGGTTTACGCCTATACGTATTGCTGTTTTATTCTTCTTGCATAGGTCAAGAAAGGGAACAAAAGCATCGTGCAACCTGACAAGTTCCTGCTGATATTCTTCGTCGGTATAATCAATTCTCTTGAAAGTTCGGCCCGGATCCACGAAATTTCCGGGATTAATCCGCACTTTTTCTACCTGCTCGGCAGCTGCAAATGCTGCGCGAGGATTAAAATGTATATCTGCTACGAGAGGGATCTCATAGCCGTCTGCACGAAGAATCTCGCGGATATGCCCCATATTTTCTGCTTCACGGGTACCTTGCGCTGTCAGGCGCACCAAGTCGGCTCCAGCGTAAGCTATGGCTTTGCACTGAGAAACAGATCCGGCTGTATCCATTGTAGACGTCGATGTCATAGACTGCAACCTGACAGGATTATTACCTCCTATCACAACATTGCCGACACCGACTTCTATAGTCGTGCGTCTTTTATAATCAAAATCCGACATCAGTTGGTTTTGTATTTATATTCGATCTGAGCAAGTTCTGCGTTAGCCTTTATGATTTTTTCGCTGAGAGACGCACGGTAACCATCAAAACGTTCACGTATATCGTTGTCAGACAAAGCAAGCATCTCAACAGCAAGAATAGCCGCATTCAATGCTCCGTTTATGCCAACAGTAGCTACGGGAATACCCGGAGGCATCTGCACGATAGAAAGCAGAGCATCCTCTCCCTGAAGAGTTGAAGCGATGGGAACTCCAATGACAGGCAGAGGGGTCATTGCGGCAATAACACCCGGAAGAGCTGCAGCCATTCCAGCTGCGGCAATTATAACCCTTATGCCTCGCTCACGGGCATTCCGGGCAAAATCTTCAACTGCAGCAGGGGTGCGATGCGCACTAAGAGCATGCATTTCAAATGGCACTTCCATATCATTGAGGAAAGTAGCAGCCTTGTTGAGAACGGGCAGATCGGATGTACTGCCCATAATGATACTAACCAAAGGTTTCATATTAAATTATATAGGTTAATTATTTATACAAAAGGGAGCATTAAAGTGCATACACCGATAAATCCTAAGATCAATCCGGCGTATACCTGAGTTGGTGTATGAGCATTAAGAATGAGGCGTGACGTAGCTACGGCGCCGGCTATTATTATTGCAGTAGTCAGCCATGGCAGAAAAAACAGATTACTAAGCCCTGAGGCAGCCACTACTGTCATAAATGCCACAAATCCACCACATGCCGTGCCGTGTGCGCTTATTTTCCAACGGAAATTTATAGCAAATGCACACGCGCAACTAACTGCACTTCCAATGAAAAAAGCAGTGAGCCACATTGGTGCATTAACATGCCATAGATATATGGCGCATAAACTATATGCTATTATTGCAACAGGGTATAAATAAATCCTTTGTTTGCGCGACCGTACTTTGGTATCAGAAATTCGACCAAGTCTAATCGCTCCGAGCATCACAGCGAGAGGTAGAAAACAGGTGAGCATTAGCACGACAATGGCTGTACTCAATCGAGCGGATTCTGAGGCCGATGCGAGTCTGGTTGCCCACAACGCTACCATTACTGTATATGTCGGTATAAGTAGCGGCGAGAATGTTGCAGACACAGCTGATGCTATTTTGACAATAGTAGAAGTGCTGGTGTTTTCAGGTTTTTTATTGTCGGAGTTATCAGAAGAACAGGGGGACTGCTCAGTTACTTGAGTAACTACTTCTGGGGCTCTTTCGTCGTATAACGATCCTGTTTCTATGTTTGATATTTCTGCCATACTGATTTGTTTTATAACGATAATTTATGCTTTCCTCCTTAACCGCGCTACGGGGATGCCAAGTTTATCTTCGCGATATTTTGCCACTGTGCGCCGAGCAATGTCATATCCGGCTTCTTTCATTCGTGCACATAAGGCTTCATCTGTCAACGGATGATGAGGATCTTCGTGTTCAATAATATCTTTTAGAGCTGAGAGCACTTTGTGGACTGAACCATTCCCGGTTGGATCGGCCTGAGAGTGTTCGGAGAAAAACATTTTTAAAGGGTAAACGCCTCCAGGAGTATTTACATACTTGCCTGAAGTAGCTCTTGAAATAACTGACAGGTCATCTCCTGTTATCTCAGCTACATCTCGCAGAACCATAGGGCGAATATCGTCTTTGTCCTCCGACTTGAAGAAATCGCGTTGAAGAAATGCAATTGCGCGCATGATGCGAAGCATTGTACGCGAACGCATCTGCAACAAACGGATAGTGTTTGCTGCTTCGTCGCGATGTTGCCGCACAAATTCATCCGCTCCGGCCGAAGCCTTGAACGATTCGGCAATAGCGAGCTCCGGAATTGTGGAAGCTAATGACACAGTAATAATTCCATTCTCATCCGTCTCAACATTAAAATCAGGAATTATTACAGATGACGCGCGCTCAAGGCGATCTCCTCCGGCAAACTGAGCTCCAGGCTTAGGATTGAGAGTCCGCACTAATTCATCAGCGGCACGCAGACGCTCAGGTGATAAACCTGCAGTCATTGCAAGAACATCAAACCTGCGGCGAGTGTAGAGGTCATAATATTTTTCCAACAATAGAATTGCATCGCTCACTGGCTGGGTATACGGTTGCGTATTCCGCTTAAGTTGCAATAAAAGGCACTCCTGAAGATCGGTTGCAGCAATACCCGCAGGATCAAGAGACTTCAGAAGTTCAAGAGCACGCTCGATGTCTTCCGCCTTAACCATTAAGCCTAAATTAAATGCCAAATCATCTGCTATGTCGTGCGCACTTCTTACTATTCGACCATTACCATCAATCTCACCGATGAGGTAGCGCGCAATGGTCAATATACTTTCGTCGGCAACTATTTCGTTTAATTGACGCTCAAGGTGTGAGGACAATGTCTCGTCGGTACTATCCGTTGCTATATTTGCAATCCACTCACGCGAACCCGATGCGGAAGCATTATCATGAATGCTATCATCTGATCTTTGAGACGTATCATTTTCGGCCAAGTTGTTATATGTATTATCTCCCGTATCAGAGAGGGGATTCTCGTTGGCAATCTCGAGAGCCGGATTTTCTTCAAGAGCTTTGCGGACTACATCTTCTACTTCAGGTGTAGTCATTTCAAGCATACGCACATACTGCACCTGCAGAGGTGCAAGTCTCTGCTGCATACGTTGCTCCTGCATTTGTTGTGTGCGCTGTGCCATTGTGCTTTAATTAACATACAAAGATACAAACAACGCATATCAATGACAATATATAATGTATTTTTAACACAAAAAGCGGATGCAAATCCGACAAGTCAGACGTGCATCCGCAAACAATTCATTATGAGGATATTTATTTATCCAAGGCTTCGTATATCGAATGTTGGCTTTTGAATTCTGGCACAAGTTTTTTCATAAAACTTACGATGGTCATATCATCGGCATACATCGATCCTTCAATCATATCGCTGATGATGACACTTACTTCGTGGTAGTCATATTCACGAACTTTCGCAATTTTAATCTTCTCGTGGAAGGTGGGTAATGTAATTTCTTTGTCATTAAGCACCTCTTCATAGAGCTTCTCGCCGTCGCGAAGACCTGTGAATTTTATCTCTATGTCGGTGGCACCGCTGAGCTTAATCATGCGATGCGCAAGATCAGCGATACGCACAGGCTGGCCCATATCAAACACAAATATCTCACCTCCATTACCCATAGTGCCGGCCTCTAACACAAGTTTGCACGCCTCCGGGATGAGCATGAAATAGCGGATAATATCAGGATGAGTCACCGTGACAGGACCACCGGCCTTAATCTGTCGCTCAAAAATAGGAATGACCGAACCATTGGAGCCAAGAACATTTCCAAAACGGGTAGTAACAAAACATGTTTCACCCTTTACCTTGCCATCCTTAATTGCCTTATCAAGCGCTTGCACATAGATTTCACAGATGCGCTTTGAGCAACCCATGACATTCGTGGGATTAACAGCCTTATCGGTCGACACCATCACAAACTTCTTAGTGCCGTATTTCACTGCCAGATCAGCAATTATGCGAGTGCCATTAACATTATTCTCAATACTTTCAAACGGATTATCCTCCATCATCGGCACATGTTTATACGCGGCAGCATGGAACACATATTCCGGCTTATATTTACTAAAGATAGCCTCCATACGGCGCTCATTGGCAATATCACCAACTATTGTATGTGCTTTAATTTCAGGATAAGTGCGAGCCATGTATAATCTGATATCATGCAGCGGCGTCTCAGCCTGATCAATAAGGATAAGTTCTGCCGGAGCATAAATTGCAATTTGACGAACCATCTCGCTGCCGATGCTGCCTGCTGCACCGGTGATGAGGATACGACGACCAGTAAGAAGCAATCCAATCTGCTCCATATCAACTTCAATCTTATCACGGGGCAGGAGATCCTCTACATTAACTTCTTTCAGGTTTGAATACGATAGAGGTGATTTTCCGTCCCATTCGCTCTCTGTCGGGAACATCATTATCTTTATATCTGCAGCGATAAGATCATCAATAAACTTTGAGTTAGCACGAAGCAATTCGCTTTTCAAAGGCGACACAAGTATAGCTTTAATTTGCTCGCGCTTCATTGTGTCTATAAGGCTATCATCATTTGCATAAATGTTGACCCCCATAAGGCGCTTACCAATAAGATCGGTACCATCTGTAATGAATCCGGCAACGCGATAAGGCGAATTTACTGCGCTATTAATACTTTTGGCAATTGAAACTCCGCCATTTTTAGTACCATAGATAAAGATTCTGTCATTATGATCGCGCCGAAGAGTCGCCTCATATAATGATTTAACCCAAATTCGCTCGGCCCACATGAGGCATATTGCGATAAACGTTCCGACGATTAACACATGCACATGCTGGTAGATAAACCAGTCAGTCTTCATAAGAATGAATTGTGCACCTATTGATAAAATCAAGCCAATCACACAGCTAAAAGCGATGCGAATAAGATCGATAAACGACGAATAACGGAGGACTCCGGAATATATCGAGAATGCTCTAAATCCGACCAAAAAGCATGCAACAACAATTAAATCAGTCCGAACTAATTTTCCAAAATTGTCTACAATACTCACGCCAGTCTGTGCAAGAATATGGGCGGTAATCATCGACAGGAACACAATGACACTATCAATAATCAACACACTCCAATAGGGTAGGGATTTCCTGGAGAAATACCATGACAAAGATCTATGAACCGGAGCAAACATATCTATATAAGTTATTTTCTTAAACAATGAAGGATACCAATTATAATCTCAATATCAAATTTATAAACTACATATCCTCAATAGACAAAATTAATCTCTGAAAGTCTTTGGATTTAATATGATGTCCGCACTCAATAAGGTGTGAACATTGCGACATGCGATGAAGGTCAGAGCCAAAAGTTGCATAATAGCCTTTTTTTAGCAAATGCGATGCTTTTGACTGCGCTAATCTTCCGTAAAAGCCAATTACCGACAAAATATTCAGTTGCATCTTCACACCCATTTCATGCAAACGGTCATATTCGGCATTATCCATATATACATACCGCTCAGGATGGGCGAGCAAGGGCCTATAGCCGCGACGCATTATATCTTTTAGTGTATCATATAAACCGTATGGAGGAGTAAAATATGATGTTTCTACAAGAAGATTATTATTCGACATCGGCAACAGATCATTGACGTCGAGCCGCTCTTGAAATAGATTATCAATCATGTTTTCAGATCCAAGACACAGTTCAATAGATCCAGTATATGCGTCAGAAAGCTTATTAAATACTTCGCGAAGATGTGTAGTGCTATTCGGAACATCTTCCATTATGTGTGGGGTTAACCATATCTTAGAGAACCCCATTTTTTCATATTCAGCCAATATCTCTAATGACTGTTCAAGCTTAGAGACGCCATCGTCAACTCCAGGCAATATATGGCTATGTGCATCAGTTAGACCTTTGAAAGGACTATCAGATACACATGCCTTATTATTTCTGCCAAAAAGTTTACTGAAAATCATTCGTCTTTTTCGTCTGAATTACCATAATAGTGATATCCATAGCCATAACCATAGCCGTAACCGTACCTATAACCATATCGGTAGCTTGAACCATAAGAATCACCACTATATGTGCCATTAAGGATCAAAGACATATTTTTGAACTTCTTCTCGGCATATATCTTCTCCAATTCAGGAAGCATTGAACGATAGAACAGACCTGCTCGCAAAATAAAGATTGTACGGTCGGCATACTGCTCAATAATCTGAGTATCAGCCACAATTTCTATAGGCGGACAGTCGATAATGATATATTCATACTCCTCGCGCATCTGCTTGATAAGTTCACCAAAACGACCGTCTTCAAGCAACTCTGTGGGATTGGGTGGGATTGTACCAATCGGTAAGATGCTTAAGGTAGGATGAGTTTTGTCGGTCACGATAACAGAATGAATATCATTGATTGAGCCGCTTAGGTAGTTACTCAAACCTTGCTTGGGGCGATTAACGATTGCAGATGTTGATCCGTGGCGCATATCACCGTCGATGAGAAGTACCTTGCGCCCCTTGATGGCTAGACCGGTTGCAAGGTTGACAGATATGAAAGATTTACCGCTGCCCGGATTAAACGAAGTAAGCACAATAACCGATGAACCATGATCACGGCCACACATAAACTCAATATTTGTGCGGAGCACTCGGAATGCTTCATTTGGCACATCTCTTCGACCAGCTTTGACAATGACTGTCTCTTTCTTGTCTTCGACAACTTTCTTCAACAGACCTTTCTTCTTGTGAGAGTAGGGGATTTCACCGAGGAAGGGGAGGCTGAGACCGTCAATATCCTTACGGCCACGAACCTTGTTGTTACTCATTTCAAGCACGTAAATTACACCAAATGGCAAAAATAAGCCTAATGCAAATGCCATCATTAAAATACGATTAGCATGGGGTGCAGTCGGGGCATTTGAACCGTTGGGTAATTCTATGATACGTGTATTATATGCCGTAAATGCCTGTGTTAATTCATTCTCTTCACGCTTCTGAAGCAAGAACAGATATAGCGATTCTTTAATCTTCTGCTGACGTTCAACACTAAGCAGATACTTGGCCTGAGAGGGATTTGCAGCAATACGGGATGTTGCTTTAGCCTCACTCTGCTGCAAGCTGCGAAGTTGTGTGTTGAGCGAAAGAATCTCATTATCTACAGACGAGATCAAAGCTTTGCGCATAGAAGACAGATTCTCATCAAGATCAAGCACAAGAGGATTTGACTCTGATGAACTTGCCGCAAGAGAATTGCGGTATAACATTCTTTCATTATAGGATGTTATCTGGCCGCTTACGGCTGACGAACTTACACCTGTTGACACAGGAAGAAGCTTATTTCGGTTAACATCGTCAGTTATATAATTGCGGACATAACGCATCATCTCCAGCTGATTATTGAGATTAACTATAGCCCGCGCCATCTCATTGCTCTGCTGCAGATCAATACTCTGCACTGCCTGAACATCAGGTATCAGATGTTCGCTCTTATACTGTGAAATATCTTGATCGACATTGCCGAGTTCGCCTTCTATAACAGCAAGGCGCTCGTCAATAAAGTTAGATGTGCTGACAGCAATCTGATTCTTATCTCGAATCCAGTTCTCATTATAAATAGCAATGAGGGCATTCAAAACGTCCTCAGCTCGTTTTGTTGAGCGATCTACAAAGGTGAGGGTAATTACCGGGATCTCTTTATCCTTGAGGGCAACTCCAAGTCGACCCTTATATGAAGCAGTAGCTGCTCCTATCGTACTCTTGCTAACGTTTATTTTATTATATGTAGCATCGGGGTTATATGTATTTGTAGCGGACACAAGAATTTTTCCTAAAGGAGTATTTATTGTGTCGCCGACTAACCCCTTTACATCTCCCGAGCCTACTTCTGCGCCATTGAGTATAAAGTTATTCATTTTTACTACACCCTTGGGCGTAAGTGACATTTTTAATGATGCTGATTTTTCATCAGGCACATCAAACATTGACACGTTTACTGGCAATGAAGGTCCATATAACACAGCATCGTGGAATCTTCCTTCAACGGTGTAGTTCATGTCAAGGTTAAGAGCCCGCACAACTTCTTCCATCATTGCGCTTGCCTGAATCATATTTACTTCAATGTCTGCATTGGTGTTCTGTTGTACAAGGCCGATATTGCCGAAGTCCTTGACTTTGCCGACAGACTTGCCGTTTGATTCACTCTTTATAAGGATTGAAGCAGTGCGTGTATATACGTTGGGAGTGCGTAATAAATAAAAATATGCTAATCCTACGCAGATTACTACTGACGCAATTATCCATGGCCAATTACGGAGTCCCTTATATATTACGTCCATAATATTGACCTGCACAGATTGAAACTTTGAAGCAAGTGCAGTTGACTGTTCGGTAGATTCCTGTGTCATTATTAAATGATTTAGCAGGGAGAATAATTATGTAATAAAGAATTATCTGAAGATTAACACAGCCATAGAAGCCGCAAACGACGCAAGCGACATCCAGAAGGTAATAGTCAAAGGCGTGTTGCCGTTTGCAGTCGTCTGACGTTTACGGACATCATTGGGCTCCACTATCACGACATCATTTTGTTGTAAATAGTATACCGGGGAATTAAACAGATTGTCTGTATCAGTGAGGTCTACACGATATGCAACCTGTTTGCCCGATCCATCTTCACGAAGTACAAGAATGTTCTCTCGTTTGCCTTGAATAGTGAGATCTCCAGCCATAAGTAGAGCCTGGACGACGGTAAGACGATCGCGATTAATATCTAACTTTCCAGGATGATTAACCTCGCCACCAACAAACACTCCCATGTCTTCAAATTCCACAGTAACTACAGGATTTTTCACCAAATCCTTCGCAGTGAGTTCCTGCACGAGATAATCAGCGATTTCCGAGCGAGTCTTACCTTCGACATAAACCTCACCAAGCATTGGAAAATTGATATAACCTCGAGGATTTACAGTGTAACAAGGTCTTGTGGATCCACCCGCAGTGCTCGTAGACCTCAAGTTAAAGAGTTCATTAAGCTCCTGCTTCTGAGTATTAACCAAAATGTACAGCTTATCTTCCGGCTTAACTTTAATACTCATCGGGTTAGTTATGCTAATCACCTCGTTTTGGGTGAGCCCTTGCATATAGGTTATGTTCTTAGGCGTGGAGCATGCGCTCATAATCATAGCGGCAGCAACACTGCTTACTAACATCTTTGTAATCCGCATCAAAACAATATCAATTTTTCAGTTAATGTAATGAATAAACTAAAACTTGAAATACATACATAGCATTATGGCTGCTTTCGGATGTTTTTCCGGAGGCAACCTTTCATGCTATACAGCATTCTGCATTTGCAAAATTAGCCATTTTCCGCCAAACTACGAAATAATCTCATTAAAAATGCTATAATCATTCATTGTTAATCGCGTTTGACAGCTCCGCAGCGTCATCTTCTGCGTCAAACTGTTCAGGAAGATTCTTGGTAGCTTTAGCCCCCATTTCCTTAAGCGAAATAGCGGTTTTTATCAGGCTACCCTTACCGGTACTTAGTTTCTTAAGCGATTCATCATAGGATAATGCCGCAGCATCGAGCGCTTTACGCATTTTTGTCATATCGGTTAGAAATCCGACAAACTTGTCATACATTGCTCCTGCCTTTCGGGCAATTTCAATTGCATTGCGGCTTTGACGATCATGCTGCCACAATTGCTCAAGCAGCTTCATCACCGATATCAAATGAGTAGGGGAGATGACTATAACACGATTATCATAAGCATATTGCCAAAGACTGTTATCATGCTGCATCGCTGCAATATATGCGCCTTCATTTGGCACAAACATCATAACAAAATCTGCCTTACGGTCACCGATATAATCTTGATAATTCTTTGATTTAAGTTCGTCAATATGCTTCCGCACGCTTGTAGCATGGGCCGCAAGATATTGTTTCTGTTCCTCGGTAGAATCAGCATTGACCGACTTGATATAATCAGTAAGCGAGACTTTCGAGTCAATAACCGCACACCGACCATCGGGATAATTAACAACAACATCAGCCCTTAACCTCGCCCCATCATCAGTTTGTGCGCTTTCCTGAATAACAAACTCACGGCCTTTCTGTAAGCCGGATTTCTCAAGTATTCCTTCGAGAATCATTTCGCCCCAGTCGCCCTGCACTTTAGAATTTCCTCTAAGTGCACGAGCAAGTTCTTGAGCCTCTTTCCCGATATTTTGGTTAAGCGAAACAAGTTCTTGTATATGTTTGTCCAGGGCGAAGCGCTCTCTGCTTTCTTTCTCATAACTTTCAGCAAATGTTCGCTTAAACTGCTCAATATTATCGCGCAATGGTGTCAGCAGTTCTGTCAGTCGGGTCTCGTGCTGTGACTTAAGCACATCAGTATTCTCTCTCAATATGTCCGCCGCAAGAGATTTAAACCGAATGGTTGTCTCTTCTTCAAGCTTTTGTTTTTCATTAATGAAGACATCAAGCCTCGCTCTAGCAGCAGCAAGCTGAGCCAACGCATCACTATATTCTTCCGACAACTTATCGTACCTTTGCTCACGTTTGATAGCCTCATCTCTAAGTTCCTGCAAAGTTTGTAAATCTTTCCTGACGCTTTCTTCAAGAGCTGACATTTTAACCTTTAGTGCTTCCAAATTGTCTCTCGACAATTGAACTTCAGCTGCCAATGAGTTATTCTCAGCTGATAGCCTGTTTACTTCTGCTTCACATAGCTGTGATTGGGTATGCAATATCAATTGTTTGTCTTTTTGTTTGAGGAGTTTCAATATCAAAACGACAACAACACCAATCAGCAATACACATACAAGCGCTAAAATCAATTCCATTTATATATGATTATAGTATTAACAATTTATTTATGCTAAATTAGCATTTTTATTCGATATGATCAAGCAGAAAGTTGATTTTAGGCACGGAAAATTGTATATTTGCCAAAACAATAAAGCAATTCAATTTCTATGCCAAGACGATTCTCCCATAAAGTCATATCCCTGTGTATGGCATTCACATTTATAGCGACTGCATGCAGAAAATCAGATACGGTTCAATCCCACCAGACCGAAGACGTTAAATGGGAGGTAACCGTCAACAGCGTTATAGAGTTTAACGACACTATCATAGGAGTTGGAACTGATTACAGATACACTGTTGCTGATACCCTGCAAATAAATACGCTCTTGAATCAAGTTAAACATTGCGGAAATACGACTATCGGATGGACCATTCCAAGCTCAGATGGATCAATTTGGCTGATTGCATACGATAACGAGCCACTTATCGCCGAAACTGTCAGCATCATAACAGCAAATAATATTACTTGTTATGGCGATGACTGGCAGATAGCTTTTCGGTTCTCCGATGCTGAAAAGTGGGAAGTAATAACCGGTGACAATATCGGGAAAAGATTGGCCGTAATTGTTAATGGTCAGCTGATGAATGCGCCAAAAGTCAACACAGAAATTTCTTCAGGTAATTGTTCTGTCATAATACCCGGCAATATGGTTAACTGTTTTTTGCCTAACATTGACATTGAAAAGCAACCGCACTAATAAACCCTAAGCATAAGCCAAGAATCATGTGATAACCTTTAACACCTTTGTTCGGTACTGCAATCTATTTACTGAGCTGGTCGGTTATTTCCCAAGAAAATATGGACATTAATATTTCTATCTAATGTGATAATCTTTTGAAATACCTGTCGTCAGCACAAAGTCTACAAGATTGAATCTGACAAAGTTATATAGCATCAGGGTTTTAAGGCCAATATTACATTCGTACTGCACTAAAGATCCTTCCGCTGGTTCTGTCATGACCACCATCTGCGGGACTTTTTATCGCTTTTCCATTTAATAAAAGCTGGAATTGAAACGTCAGGCCGATTTAACCGGTTACCAATAAGACATCGTGAGTAGACTTCAAGAAATGCATTAATAGAGTCTTTAGGCGCTTCTGAATAGATAGAATCAAGGGCGAACCAATCCGAACGATTCATGGCGTCAATAATTTGCGCATCAAAAGATTGTGCTGATACGCCCAACAGGTATTAGCATAAACGCCAATTTTCGTAGTGCCTTATTCATAATTCCATGCATAAATTTGCCTCAAAAATACGCATTTTCAGGGAGATATTAAAAATATACAACAGAATTATCAATTACATTTCATACATTAATATAATAAAGCAATTCAAGATTCATTATATCTCAAAAAAAGTGACTATCTTTGCAAAGAATGTGGACAAGCAAATTTTATTGTTTTGGCCATAAATTTCTAAGGAATGGAAGAGTTTGTAGAAATAGACGGACTAAAAATACGCTATCGCAAAAATGGTGACGGCCCCGCAATGATTCTCATGCACGGATGGGGTTGCTCTTCTGACACATTGGCTTCTATTGAAAAGATTGCTGCCGAGCATCACACTGTATATAACATTGATTTCCCCGGCTTTGGTGGCAGTAATGAGCCCATTGAAGTGTGGGGCGTTACTGAATATACTCGCTTACTCGAAAAGTTTATTGCGAAATTGGGTATTAACAAGCCGATATTGCTCGGACACTCTTTTGGTGGACGCGTAGGCATCATGTATTGCGCCACACATCCAACAGATGTCTCAAAATTGGTGCTTGTTGACGCTGCCGGTGTTAAGCCACGCCGATCTTTGAAATATTACTTTAAAGTATATAGTTTTAAACTCGGTCGTAAATTCTGGGAACTTGTTTTGGGTAAAGACAAGGCTGCCAAACGTATCGATGCTATGCGAGCGCGCCGAGGTTCAAGTGACTATAATGGTGCATCACCACAAATGAGGAGGATTCTTTCAAAGGTTGTAAATGAAGATTTATGTCATCTTGCACCGTCGATCACAGCGCCCACACTACTCATCTGGGGCGAAAACGACACAGCCACACCTCTTTCTGATGCAAAAAAGCTTGAGAAGTTAATTCCAGACGCCGGTTTAGTTAGTTTCCCCGGGTGTGGTCACTATTCATTTCTCGATAATCCTTATTTATTTAGCGCAGTATTGCGTAGTTTCATAAACAAGTAATATAAGCAAATCATGACTATTCAACAGCTCTGTGTATGTATAGCTGAAATTTGTGCCACTTTTATCATGCTCCGCGCGTACGATGTTGAATTATGCCGTGAGCTAATGATGTTTCAGCAGAACTCATACCGATATGAGAGATACAGGCGGTGGCTGAGTCAAAGCGGCGACACTACAACCACCATACGTCTGTGTGCCTATGCATTATTCCTTCTCTCGTTGAGTAAATTTGCCACTGGCTTACAAGTTGGTGTAAGCCTGCTGATTATAATATTCTCAACAGTTTATCTTCTTAAAGCGCGAAAGATACATTATAAAAAGCCGCTTGTAATGACAAAGCGCGCCACACGCATATACATTGTTAGTATAATCATTCCGCTTCTGATTGCCGTCGGATTATTTATAATCGATGTTTCGACCGGGTATTATTACTCGGCTATTGTCTTTTTAGGATTCTTTTGCGGCTCAAATATAATGGTCATGGCATCAAATTACGTGCTTACGCCAATTGAAAAGCATATTACAGGTAAATATTACCGCGATGCACGCAAACGACTTGAAGCTATGCCCGATCTGAAAATTATCGGTATAACCGGATCTTATGGAAAGACAAGCACTAAGCACTATCTTGAGCGAATAATCGCCGAGAAATACTCAGTGACCATGACCCCCGGCAGCTTCAACACAACGCTTGGGGTGGTACGCACTATCCGCGAGAACCTCAAGCCTTACGATGAAGTGTTTATTGTGGAAATGGGTGCGAAAAATCGCGGTGACATAAAAGAAATATGTGATCTTGTGCACCCACATATTGGCATTGTCACGGCAGTCGGCCCCCAGCATCTTGAGTCTTTTAAAACAATCGAGAATGTGCAGGCAACGAAATTTGAGCTTATTGACTCATTGCCCGATAATGGACTTGCCATTGTCAATGACGATTTCCCCTACATTGCAAATCGGCCTGTTGAAAACTGCAAGTGTCTGCGATATGCTATAAATGACACCGCAGGAGCCTCATATATTGCTACCGATATTGAAGTAGCACGCAGTGGTTGCAGCTTCACTCTTAATGGCCCTGACGGATACACATGTAGGTTTAACACACGTTTGCTGGGTGCATGCAATATTTCAAATCTTATGGGAGCAATAATTGCTGCAAGAGCGATAGGTGTGGAGGATGCTAAAATTAAAAAGGCTGTCTCCGATATTGCCCCAGTGGAACATCGATTAAGTCTAAAAACCACTCCTGGAGGCATAACCATCATTGACGATGCCTTTAACAGCAATCCCGGAGGCTCAGCTATGGCTCTTGATGTATTGGCGATGATGTCAGGCGGTAAGCGCATAATCATAACTCCGGGTATGATAGAGCTCGGTAGTCAGCAACACGAACTTAACGCTCAGTTTGGCAATAAAATTGCCCGATGTGCCGATGTTGCAATAGTCGTGGGCGAATATAACCGTGATGCAATAAAGGAAGGTATAGAAGCTGTTGATAATTCTGTAGTTTCTCAAGTGCATTATGTAGCGACTTTTGCAGAAGCGCAAACTCTTCTTAAAAGCTTATGCACCGCAGGTGACACTGTCCTGTATGAAAACGACCTTCCGGATACATTCAAATAATAAGAACTATTACGAATAACTTTTATATAATATATTGTATATGAAGACTAAAGTGGGAGTATTCTTCGGCGGAAGAAGCACCGAGCACGAGATATCAGTGATCTCAGCATCACAAGCTATGCATGCCATTGACCGCAATAAATTTGATGTTGTGCCTGTGTATATATCTAAACAAGGACACATGTATATCGGCAATGCACTGCTTGAAATTGCAAATTATCGCGACATGGCAGGTTTGCTTTCGCGATGCGAGGAAGTCTACATGCGCCCTGTCTATGGCGACTACAATTTATACAAGAAAAAGAAACTGCTTTTCGGCTCAGATGTAGCCGCTACACTTGATGTGGCAATTCCTGTGTTACATGGGTCAAATGTCGAAGATGGAATTTTTGAAGGCGTTTTATTAAGTACCGGCATACCTTACGCCGGATGCGACGTATTGGCCTCAGCTAATGGCATGGATAAGATCACAATGAAAATGATACTCCGGTCCGAAGAAATTCCTGTTGTTGATTACGTCTGGTTTACCGATGGACAGTGGGCTGCTGAAAAAGACGCAGTTGTCAAGCGCATTGAAGACCGGCTTGGCTACCCAGTGATTGTGAAGCCTGCCAACCTCGGCTCAAGTGTCGGCATCGGTCGTGCAAAGGATCGTGAATCTCTCATTGAAAAAATCAACGACGCTCAACGCTACTCAGCGCGCATCATTGTGGAGCACATGGTTGATAATCTACAGGAAATCAACTGCTCTGTCCTTGGCGATTGTGATGAAAACGAGGCGTCAGTTACTGAAGAAGTTATGAAAACCGGTGACATCCTGTCATACACCGATAAATACGCCGGTGGCTCGAAAGGAGCAAAAGGCATGCAAGCATCAGCAAAACAAATACCGGCAAATCTCTCAAAAGAAGAAACCGATAGAATACAGTATCTTGCCCGCGAGACATTCCGTGTGCTCGGATGTCACGGTGTAAGCCGAATCGATTTTATCATTGACCGCGACAACCGGAATATTTATGTAAACGAGATCAACACCATTCCAGGATCGTTATCATTCTATCTCTGGGAAGCAACCGGTCTTACATTTGACAAGCTCATGGAGCGCCTTGTTGCTTTAGCTCTGAAGCGCAAACGTGCGCAGGAGCGCAAGACATTCTCATTTGATGCCAATATCTTTGCACTTGGACCGGGACTGAAAGGCGGTATCAAGAAATAATTACCTTATGAGTGACTCAGAAATCATGCTCGACATACAAGGTATTTTAGTGAGTCTTGATCTGGCAGAGCGTTTCTTTTGCTGTGATCTTGATGTCTGTCATGGCGAATGTTGTATTGAGGGTGACGCAGGTGCCCCAATAACCGAAAACGAGCGTAAGGCCCTTGAACGCATTTTGCCTGAAGTTATCAATGATCTGCTTCCCGCTGCCAAAGAGGAAATCAAACAACACGGTGTAGCGTATGTCGATGAGGAAGGTGATCTTGTCACCTCAATTATTGACGGTCGCAACTGCGTATTCACAACTATGGCCCCGGGAGGACTCTGCCAATGCGCTGTTGAAAAAGCATATCGGGAGGGTAGGATTGATTTTCGCAAACCGTTGTCTTGTTATCTATATCCTGTGCGAGTGAATAAATATCCGTCATGTACAGCGGTTAACTATCACAGATGGAAGATATGCAAGGCCGCCGAGACTAAAGGCCGCAAACTGGGCATCCGTCTGTATCAATTCCTGCGCGAACCTCTTATTGAAGCATACGGCAAGGAGTGGTACGATGAACTCGCTATGGCCTGTGAGGCTTATTTACAAGAGTATGGCACGCAAGAATAAATACAATTGACTCTACACGACGGCTGAAAGTTATGGTATTTGCAAGCGAACATAATCCGAATCTCACCGTTCCGTCATTCACACAAGCAGTTTATGCTGGGGTTGCTCCTGATGGTGGAGTTTGGCAACCGGTTGGTGTAAAACCACTACCGGCAGCTTTCTTCAATAATATCCAGATGATGACCCCAAAGGAGATTGCTTATACTGTGGTGACATCGGTTGTAGGCGATGATCTTCCGGCCTTGCAGGTTAAGCAACTTGTTGACCATGTATTCACTTGCCCTGTGCCACTTGTGCAAGTATCTGATTCCACATATAGGTTGGAGTTATTTCACTCCACGACACGCACTCATAAGGATTTTGGAGCAAGATTTCTATCAAAATTCTTTGAACTCACAAGCCCACACAAACATCTGACTATTGTTACTACCGTAAGTGATAGTACGGCTCGATCAGTATGTGCAGCCTTTGCCGGCCAAAACGCCATAAGAAATGTTCTTATAATGGGCAAAGGCACATATCGCCGAGCACTCCAGGAATATATTGAGGGCCTCAGTGGAGTAGAAGCCGTGGAAATGGCAGCTGATCGCCGCCGATGCGAAAGCATAGTTCAGCAAGTTCTTGCGGAGATCGAAGCCACGACTGCAAATGCCTATAATCCGGCAATTGTGCTTGTGCGTATCGTTTTTTGTTTCCTTGCATACGCAGCGCTAAAACGTGAATACGAGTCTTTCTTACCGGCTAATGCAACTGCACCCGTGTTTGTGATTCCCGGTAGCAATCCGGCAATGCTGGCAGCTGCTCGCATCGCCGGTATCATGGGATTACCCATGAAACGAACAATTTTAATGCCCGACGCACAAATTGACCGTTTCGGGCGTTATTTAAATGAGGGTGAAATCGGCATTGCGCTTGCCGCATTTCCAGCAGCCCTCAATGATGAGTCTGAAAAAGCTTTAGGCGTATCCCGCCTTCAACCTACTGCATCAGCACTAAAGAAATATCTGTCTGGAGCTGCAATAGCATGACCCGGCATAAATTATAACTCTTTAAAATACCCAAAGACAATGGCAAACAAGCGAATCCTCAAGAAAAACATTACAACAGTGTGCAGCAACCTCGCTGTTGAAATAGCTCGCGCAGCTCATTATGATTCGCGTTTCTCACCAGAGAAAGTACGCGATATTATACTAAATATAGCAAAATTACAGGCTGAAGCACTTAGCCGTTGCTCTTTTTCTTTTGATAAGACTCCACGTGATTTTGCTTCGCGCCGCGAATACAATAAGGCCCGCAAGCTATATAACGAACAGGCTTACGAGAAGCTTCGCACTGACTTCAATAAAGCTGTTGACACAATCGTCAAGGCTATGAATGAGGCTCGCCCCAAAAAAGACTAAGCTAAGTTGAAACGACTGAGCGCGCTCATACTTAAATGGCTGGGATGGCGGGTACAGATAACAGTACCCGACTATCCCAAGGCTATTATATGCGTAGCGCCGCACACAAGCAATCTCGATTTTATCATAGGTAAGCTTGCATACGCTTCCATAGGGCGCAAGGCTGGTTTCCTTATGAAAAAAGATTGGTTTTTCTTCCCTTTAGGCATTATTTTCAAGGCGATAGGGGGTATCCCCGTTGACCGAAGTGGCAAAGGCCCTTCACTTGTTGACTCTCTTATTCATCGCTTCAAGAGTAGCGATAATCTCGTTTTGGCAATAACTCCTGAAGGCACCCGCAAGCGCGTAGAACAATGGCATACCGGCTTTTTACGAATAGCTATCGGTGCTGATGTCCCTATACTGCTCGGTGCAATAGATTTCAGCACAAAGCAAGTGTGCATCACTCGCCAATATAAGCCGTCGGATGACATTGCAGCTGATATAATTGCGATTAAGCATTATTATAAGCAGTTTAAGGGAAAGCATCCTGAACAGTTCGCAGTTTAAGAATAATGAAAGAGACCTTGAAAATAGCCGCTGTTTCGCTTAACAGCAAGTATGCTGATGTTGCGCATAATATTTCATCTGCGCAATATGTGGTAGAGCAACTTAACGAGATTGAGGAAGCCCCCGATATTATAGTTTTCCCGGAGTTGTTCCCAACAGGGTTCATTACAGACGAAGATACATTTCGTCGACTTGCAGAACCTGAAGATGGCCCAACTATGAGTAGTGTAAAGGCTTGGGTAAAGAAGTATGGCTGTGCAATTGCCGGCGGATACGCAGCGATTGATGAAAAAGGAGAATATTATAATCGTGCATTCTTCATTTCTCCCGAGTCAAAGCCAGTCTACTATAATAAGCGCCACCTGTTCTCTTTGAGTGCTGAATCCAGAATTTTTGCGCATGGCGATTCTTTACCGACAATATGGGAATATCACGGATGGCGTATAAGTATGATTATATGCTATGACCTGCGTTTTCCGGTATGGTGCCGTAGCGTCAGATATTCATACGATGTAATGCTCGTTCCTGCAAATTGGCCACAAGCTCGCCGTCATGCATGGGAGACATTGCTTGCAGCCAGAGCAATCGAGAATCAAGCTGCATACGTGGGCTGTGACCGGGGCGGGGCTGACGATTTTGGCGTTTATGACGATCTTTCTATGATTATGGATGCCTACGGCATGCGTCGTGACGAAATAATTATGCTTCCGGATGGTACAAATATTTCTATCGCAACACTGACGACCGAGCATCTTAAGTCTTGTCGCCGTCGATTACCGACAGCCAACGACATGGATGATTTTAAACTGCAGTGTCAGTCTATATCGAAGCAATAAGTCTCTCTATTTGGGGTATTACTGCAGCCACTCCATCATTATTGATATACTTATGTCCAGGCTTTGAGAATTCATAGCTCTGACTTGCCATGCGCATTTTAATATGCTCTACAGATAGTGCACTTCTTAACATCACACGCTTGATGCGCACTTCCTCTGGAGCAATCACTTCCCATATCTGGTACATCATGGTATTAAGCCCAGAAGTATAGAGAATTGCAGACTCCACAAATAATGGAGACGATAATGAAGGTTCGTTTGCATGTGAAATTATATCCTTGCGCACAGCCTCATGCACAATTGAGTTAAGCAAATCCCGTTTATTATCGTCAGCAAAGATTACAGATGCAAGCAACTGTCTGTCAATACTATCATCGGCACAGATAGCATTCTCACATAATTCACGACGTATCCGTTCCTTTATAGCATTGCTGGAGTCCATTATCTTTTTTGCCTCAGAATCGCAATCATATACAGAGTACCCCATAGCTTTGAGTACACCGCATACCACAGACTTTCCACTGCCTATACCGCCAGTTATACCTATAATCCTTGCCATATCAAGATATTTTATCTGTGCTCTATAACAAAATCTACACTATCGGTTATAAGATACACATTATGAAGTTCTGCCGGCACTTTTGTCAGTTGCAACGGCATTTTTCTACTGCCATTGATTATCGATCTGAAGTCTGCTTCAACGCGGAAATCTGGCTGAACATCATTATATAGGCCCATCGGAACCATATATGTTACCTCCGCCATCGCAGGGAATGTAGTAACAACCGTGCCGACAGGCGCATTCACGACATTCACAAGCACTTTCCGAGTTTTTGATATGAGAGACTCAACCGGTATCTCCACTTCAACCTCAGAAGGAACGACACGACATCCCTGAGGTGCTATAAGTTTTACTCTTATACGATCCGAACGCTCAATATTGTCATATCTTATGGGCTCTGTATATATAGTATTGACTGATGTAGGTAACGGAGCAATAGAGTAGACCTTGATACTGTCAACATTTGTTTCCAATGGGCCAGATAATGTAAACTGCGGAGTCGTAGTGATTTTTGCATCAATTGTCAGTGGCAGTATCACCGGTGGGCGTGTTGTGTATATCAGATTGATAGAATCAGGTGTTACACTGAGGATCTGTGCATCTGAACCAAAGAGCCCCCTTACGAGGCTGCGCATTTCCGTCTCACCGAGACTAAGTCTGTTATTCATCCCATAGTTCCGAAAGTCAATGTCTATGACCGGCTCACCTGAGAAACGGTGCTTCACAATCTGAGAACCGTGGGCACGCAACGACACATTCACTGCCTCCGGGTAATCAGATATTATCGTAACCGAATCGGGCTGATGAGTAACCCTTACGGAGCATCTTACATCGCGCTGAACCTCTTCATTCAAGACCATTACAGCCCATAAAACTGCAGACAAACCAATGAACGCCATAAACGTCAGCGCATTGCGACCGCTGCGGGTGTGGAGCTTCGCTTTGATAGAAAGTATGAATTTCTTAACCATAACAGTGCCTCAGTGTTTAAATGACAGCAAGCCTGCAAAAGCGGACAACAATATGCCGACCGCAAGTTGCAGGCTTTGCGTTAATCAGTTTAACAGAGCGGGTAGGGGTATTACTTGCTTTCCTGCTGAGCTGCCTGATTGGCCTCGGTAGCACTGGGATAAACAGAGCCCTTGTCAATGGTGATCTTCACGCCCTGAGCAATCTCTACTACGAAGTTCTTCTCGCGCACTTCGCAGATTTTGCCATAAATGCCACCTGCAGTGACAATGTTATCACCTTTTGAGAGAGCTTCACGAAATTTGCGAATCTCTTTCTGGCGCTTCTGCTGAGGACGTATCATAAAGAAATAGAAGATTGCAATCAGTGCAACTATCATGATGATACCGGAGAAGCCACCATTGCCTGCAGGTTGTTCAAGTAGGATCATAATTAAAATAATTAGGTATAAATTATAAATATTAAAATTTCACACTTTTATTGTTTGACAATAACGCCCTCATTACGAAGGTAATTAGCTACAGAGAACAGTATGCCGTTTATAAACTGACCACTGCGGTTTGTAGAATAACTGTTGGCTATCTCTACATATTCATTCATTGTAACAGCCAGTGGTATTTCCGGATAATTGATAAGTTCGGCTATGGCACAAACCATAATCACAATATCCATGAATGCAAGACGCTCACTGTCCCATTGCTCGGTATTCAGAAATTTATCAATATATGTGCGATACAATTCAAAATTCTTTACACTGAGAGTAAACAGATTCGGCCCAAATTCGGCATCTTCCTCGTCTTTATACTGAGGAAGCATCGTCACGCCTGAAACCCCATCAGGGTCGTAGGCTATCTGTCGTATGGTCTTCAATACAAAAGTACCCATTATCGACAAGTCATCATTCCAAAAGAGTGATAGATTCTCAAGTGCTTCCAGGAAGCTATCAGACTCAAATACTACATAGCGCAAGACATCACGCCAGAATTCACAGTCGGCAGCAAAGTCTGTTGATGGTTTTGCCATATAGTCTTCATAAACCTTGCTTTTGAGGATTTCATCAAGCAATCCGCGTACAAATACCGGATCGTTGCCCCAATAAATTTTGTTAGCATCGATATATTCTTGCAGCTTTTCATCTGCTTCGAGCCTCCGGACCAATGCATTGTCTATGAATTTTGTATTCGGGTTGAGATCTTCGGCAGTTGCAAGGTGTTTGCCCTTGGCTGCCTCAAGACGCTCAGCCTGCATGCAGGTAATTTCAATAATAAGAGCAAAAATGCTATTATACAGTTCATACGCCTTATCAAGCGAGCGGTCAAGATCATTACGAGCAGCATTATAAGAAGCTCGCATGTCATTATAGCCCAAAAGTGTGTCCTCAATCATCGAAAACGCCTGCTTCATGCCGACATTTGTAAAAGCGGGATTAGCTCGGAGTACTTCAAGGAACTTCTCGTCTTTAGCGACAACGGTCTTAAGAACTGAATTCCACATGCGCACATCATCGGCAAGCTCGACCGAACGTTTACGCTTGTAATCAGTGAAAACTGTTGAATCAGCGACTGCATCATGCAGATGCTGGAGTATAGAGTCAAACTCTTCTATATGCGATGCATTGCGGAGAATCAGACTCTTTATGTCATCATCAACATAAAGGGCTTTCGCCATTCGTGTATTAGCTAATTTAGGCTCTACAGCTTTGATAAGCTTAGTTTTTGATTCACCTTGACGAACATTATAGCCCGACAGCTCAAGCATGAGCAATAAAAGATCTACATAAAGAGAATATGCATATTTTTTATCTCTGGATGTGGAATCAGGGGCTGCCTGAATACGAAATTCACTACGGGTGAGCATATATGCATAAAGCATCTGCACAACCTTAATGCGTATTAAAATTCGGTTAATCATTGCTAATATGTCAATAAACCCATGCGGGCACAATTATTTATGAGTGCAAATTTAATGATTTTTCCGCACAGAGCCTATACTTTAGCATAAAGTTTTTAACTTATGAAAGATCGGGCGAGCTAAATGGCTGAGAATGGTAGAAGGTCTTGCGTTTGATTATCATCACTATGCAATATGAGATAATCGAAACTATGGCTGTAGGTAACAGGAAAATAAAGCCTCCTATCATTTCAGTAACAATAAACATAGCCATTAATGGAGCCCTGATTATGCCGGCCATACTCCCGGCCATAGCTATTAATGCGAAGTGGGCTGCATTGAGAGTCGATATTCCGGATATATTGATAGCTGTTGCATATAGTAGTCCAAGCATACAACCGGCAAAAAGAGTAGGGGCAAAGTCACCTGCAACGCCACCACCATTATTAGCAGCTGACGACCCGATGCCTTTAAACAACAACATGCCTATACACAATATTATTATAAGCGTATCTGCCGACAAATGGAGTGATGCAAAGAGGCTATATTGTGCCATTGCAGTTGCATCGCCATTTATTACCTTGGTTATAGCTCCATATCCTTCGCCATAAAGCATAGGGAAAAAGAAAATCATGACACCAAGTGTGAGTCCCGCGCTGATATACATTATCCATCTGTTGCGAATGACATTTAGCAAGCTTTTTGTCAGTGCCCCGGTCGTTGTGTAATATAAAGAATATAATCCGCACACCACACCCAGTGGCACTAGCCACCAGATGTGTGACGTATCAAAAACTCCCGGTGAAAACACCATAATATCCACAGTGTATCCAGATAGTATATATGCAGTGAGTGCTGAAGCAATAGTGGCAAGAAAAATTCCAAGCACCGTAACTGTGGACAACGGTATACGCAGCACCTCAAGGGTAAACAGCGCTCCTCCCACTGGAGCCTTAAAAATACCTGCAATACCTGCCGCTGCGCCACATCCTATAAGTATCATTTTCAACTGGGGTGTGAGCCTAAACATTTGTCCGAGCCGACTACCCAAACCGGCTCCAGCATAAGCAATAGGGCCTTCAGAACCTGCAGATCCGCCAAATCCAAGAGTCAATGCGCTTGCTACCATTGAGCCATATATAGTTTTCGGACTCAGGTTATAATTCTTTTCATTTAAATCAGCAACAAGCTTACTGACGCCATTTGAAACATTTGCTTTGAGAATTTTGCGCGAATATACCGCGGCAAGTATAATACCTATGACAGGTAATATAATATATAGCCAATTCCCGGAATTAATATCCATGAACCCACGTGCAAATACTGTGACTTTGCTTATGAGCCATTTAAGCAAAAATGCACACACTCCGGCAGCTACACCCAACATAAACGACAAAAAAAGCACAAATCCAGAATCTGTTAGATGCATTTTTCGCCATGTAATGAATTGCGATAATCGACGCAACCAATGGACTCGACGTAGTGAAGTTATTGAACCGCTGGGTGTTTGAGATGAATTCATTATACTATAAGGCTTCTGTTCATTTCTAAATTTATATTAATCTATGTAACTATTAACATATTTCTCAACTCAATGGTTTTTACAGCACTATGGATTTATAAAAATGGTTTTTCACTCAATTAAGCTGATTTTATAATAATTCTTCGTAAATTTGCATGTGAAATCCCTATTTATGCTTACGCAGAAGCATCATAGTGCAGATGCATAAGCCTTTTGCAATAACAGATCTAACAAAAACATAAAATAATAACGCACTAAATTATAAGCAAATAAAACTATGGCACGACAGAACTTCGACGCACTTGACATCAATATTTTAAAAATGTTGTCATCCAACGCTCGTAAACCATTTCTTGAAATCGCTCGCGAATGCAACGTATCGGGCGCAGCTATTCATCAGCGTATCCAGCGTCTCACAGCACTTGGCGTAGTAAAAGGCTATGAATGCATCATAGATCCGGGTAAAATCGGTTATCAGACTTGTGCATATATCGGATTCTTCCTTAATGATCCTTCAGAATTTGCTCATGTCATAGAACGTCTCCGTTCAATCCCTGAAGTTGTAGAGTGTCATTATACTACCGGTAAATATGATATTCTTGCTAAGGTTCATGCTCGCAACAACGACCACTTGCTTAACATTATTCATAACAAGTTGCAGATGCCTGGCCTTGGTCGCACAGAAACTCTCATGTCGTTTAAAGAAGTTTTCAACCGCAACGTTCCCATCGTAGAAGCGTCTCTCACTGAGCAGCCGGTGTGAACTGTTGAAGCGGTCAGCGTGTTAAATTTATATGATATAACGTTGTGAAACTGATTTATTATATGAAAACTGTAAAAGATACACTGCTTGACCGACGCAGCATCCGCCGATATGAGCGCGAACAGATAAAGCCCGAAGATATCAGCTTTATTTATGAGGCAATCTTAAATACCCCAACAAGCTACAACGGACAGCAATATTCTGTTATCGATATAACTTCGCAAGATCTTAAAGAGAAGTTATATGAGCTCACAGGTCAGAAGCAGATTAAAACATGCAGTCACTTCATGGTATTTTGCGCCGACTATCATCGTATTAATATAGCGGCAGAAGCGAGAGAAATACCATGGCCTGATTTCAATGATACTGCCGATGGCCTGATTGTAGGAGTAGTCGATGCGTCATTGGCATTAATGAGCGCTCTTGTTGCAGCAGAATCACTTGGTTTAGGATGCTGCCCAATAGGATACATCCGCACAGCAGATCCCGAAGGCGTCAGCTCTTTGCTGAAATTGCCCGAAAAAGTTTTTGCCGTATGCGGTCTCGCAATCGGCATACCTCGTGAAGAGCCCGACATGAAGCCCAAAATGAGTGAGAGACTCTTAATCCATCATGACACTTATCGCGCAGACAAAGACGCGTTGATTTCTGAAGTTAATCAGTACGACAAGGAAATTGCCGAGTATACTGCAATTCGTTCTGGCAATACAAAAGTTCATGCTTGGTTAGAAAATATCCTCTCTTATTACACCGAAGCATTAGGCTTTGACATGCTGGCTCATCTGCGCAAACGCGGATTCAAGATTGAAAAATAGTCTCAATAGTTAATACTGCTTGAGATTTTCAAGCTCAAATATCAGTCTGTGTCTTAGATGTTTAGAAAAACATCGCCGACATAGACTGTTATTTTATTAGGTCATAAGCAAGATTATTATTAACTTTGTATGGTTTTCCGTAATGTACACATGCGGAAAGTGCAGCGGGAAACCACATAGTATTTACCGTAGTAAACCAAATCGAAAAAGCTATGCGACAGACCCCCCGCGCCGTTCTTATCTTGGAAGACGGCACCACATTTGAGGGCAAATCTATGGGCTATCCGGCTTCGACTGCTGGAGAAGTAGTCTTCAACACTGCTATGACCGGTTACCCTGAAAGTCTTACTGACCCATCATACGAAGGTCAGATCTTAGTGACTACATATCCTATCCTCGGCAATTACGGCGTGCCTCCTCGTGGAGAAGAATCAGGTGTGAGCGCACACTACGAAAGTGACCATATCCACGCAAAAGCAATCGTTGCACAGGATTATTCCTGGGACCACAGTCACTGGCAGGCCGACCGATCGCTGTCGCAATGGCTGAACGAAGAAAAGATTCCCGGCATTTATGGCATAGATACACGCGCACTCACAAAGCATCTCCGCGACAAAGGCTCAATGCTTGGTAAAATAATCATAGAGGGATGCGATGATGTAGAGTTTTATGACCCAAACCGTGAAAATCTTGTTCAAAAGGCGTCGTGCAAGGAAGTAGAGTATCACGGCGATGGAGAAAAAACGGTGGTTCTCGTTGATTGTGGCGTTAAACACAACATCATCCGATGCCTCACTTCACGTGGAGTTAAGGTTATACGTGTACCCTGGGATTATGATTTTAACACAATTGATTACGACGGACTTTTTATCTCAAATGGCCCCGGCAATCCCGACATGGTGGATGTCACTGTAGAAAACTTGCGCAAGGCTCTTACTAAGGATAAACCTGTTTTTGGTATTTGCATGGGTAACCAACTCCTCAGTAAGGCAGCCGGAGCAAAGATTCATAAGCTGAAATATGGCCACCGCAGCCACAATCAGCCTGTACGTCGTGTCGGCACAAACACTTGCTTCGTGACATCACAGAATCATGGTTTTGTAGTAGACAACGACACTTTACCCGCCGATTGGGAGCCCCTTTTCATAAATATGAATGACGGTACCAATGAAGGAATACGCCACAAGAGCAAACCTTTCTTCTCTGCACAATTCCACCCCGAGGCTTCAAGTGGCCCACGAGACACCGAATTCCTTTTTGATGAATTCATTTCTTTGCTTTAATCACACCACACAATAATAGAGAGATGACAGATAACAGCATAAAAAAAGTACTGCTTTTGGGCAGTGGTGCGCTGAAGATTGGTGAGGCCGGCGAGTTTGACTACTCCGGCTCACAGGCACTCAAAGCCATGAAAGAGGAAGGCATCACTACTGTGCTTATTAATCCTAATATTGCCACAGTACAGACCTCCGATGGTTTTGCCGACAAGATTTACTTCCTGCCGGTCACTCCATATTTTGTGGAAAAAGTGATTGAGAAAGAGCGCCCCGACGGCATTTTGCTCGCTTTCGGTGGTCAGACCGCATTAAATTGCGGTGTCGCTTTGTATGAGTCAGGAGTCCTTGATAAATACAATGTGAAAGTGCTTGGCACACCGGTACAGGCAATCATGGACACAGAAGACCGCGAGCTTTTCGTTAAGAAACTCGACGAAATTGAGGTCAAGACTATTAAGAGTGAAGCCGTAAACGGTGTTGATGAAGCACTGCGGGTGGCAAACGAGTTGGGTTATCCTGTGATTGTGCGAGCTGCATACGCACTCGGAGGCCTCGGTAGCGGTTTCTGCGACAATGACAGCGAGCTTGTCTCACTTGTGGAGAAAGCACTGTCGTTTTCGCCTCAAGTGCTTGTTGAGAAATCGCTCAAAGGATGGAAGGAAGTTGAATATGAGGTTGTTCGTGACCGCTATGACAACTGCATCACGGTCTGCAATATGGAAAACTTCGACCCACTTGGCATCCACACAGGCGAGAGTATTGTGGTTGCTCCTTCGCAGACCCTCACAAACGACGACTACCACTATCTGAGAGAACTCGCTATTAAAATCATCCGCCATATAGGCATCGTCGGTGAGTGCAACGTGCAATATGCTTATGATCCTGAGTCGATGGACTATCGCGTCATTGAAGTTAACGCTCGCCTTAGCCGTTCATCGGCCCTTGCGTCCAAAGCTACTGGCTATCCTTTGGCATTCGTGGCAGCAAAACTCGGACTTGGATATGGCCTCTTCGAGCTCAAGAACTCAGTTACAAAAGATACGTCTGCTTTCTTCGAACCGGCTCTTGACTACATTGTATGTAAAATTCCACGCTGGGACCTCGGAAAATTCCACGGTGTACGCCGTGAGATTGGCTCCTCTATGAAGTCAGTAGGCGAAGTTATGGCAGTGGGCCGCACATTTGAAGAAGTGATTCAGAAAGGTCTGCGCATGATTGGCCAGGGTATGCACGGTTTTGTAGGCAACAAAGAGCTTAAAGTCTCTGATATTGATAAAGCTCTGACTGATCCTACAGACAAGCGCATATTTGTCATTGCTCAGGCTATGCAAAATGGATATAGTGTAGATCGTATACATGAGCTAACAAAAATCGACCGTTGGTTCCTCTATAAGTTGCAGAATATCGTCAAAACTTCAGACGAACTCAAGCAGATAGATTCTCTTGATGCAATTCCGGCCGAGCTGATGCGTCAGGCAAAGAGCCAGGGCTTTTCTGATTTCCAGGTTGCCCGCTCTGTTCTGAAAGGCGATATGGCTGATGCTGAAAAAGCAAATCAGCAGGTTCGTGAAATACGCAAAGCAATGGGTATTGTGCCTGTTGTGAAGCAGATTGACACGCTGGCAGCTGAATACCCGGCTCGCACCAACTATCTGTATCTCACATATAATGGAACGACCAATGATGTTGACTACCTCCACGACCTTCGCTCGATTGTAGTGCTCGGCTCTGGAGCTTATCGCATCGGTAGTTCTGTAGAATTTGACTGGTGCTCAGTTAATGCATTGCTCACCGTCAAGAAAGAGGGTTGGAGATCTGTCATGATCAACTATAACCCCGAAACCGTGTCGACAGACTATGATATGTGCGATCGTCTTTACTTCGACGAATTGACTTATGAGAGAGTAATGGATATTCTTGATCTTGAGCAGCCCCATGGTGTAATACTATCTGTTGGAGGTCAAATTCCGAATAATCTCGCTATGCGACTCAATGATCAGCATGTCAATATACTTGGGACATCGGCAAAGAGCATTGATAACGCAGAAGACCGTCATAAGTTCTCAGAAATGCTTGACCGCCTCGGCATAGACCAGCCCAGATGGCGCGAGCTTACGAGCTTTGAGGAGATACATTCTTTTATCGACGAAGTCGGTTTCCCTGTGCTCGTGCGCCCAAGCTATGTGCTGTCAGGTGCAGCGATGAATGTATGTTCAAATTACGAAGAGCTCGACCGCTTCCTGCAGCTGGCGGCCAACGTTTCAAAACAGCACCCCGTCGTTGTCACAGAGTTTATTCAGAATGCCAAGGAAATTGAAATGGATGCTGTGGCTCAAAACGGAGAGATTGTAGTATATGCAATCTCTGAGCACATTGAGTTTGCGGGTGTCCACTCTGGTGATGCGACTATCCAGTTCCCTCCGCAAAAGCTCTATGTAGAGACCATGCGCCGCATAAAGAAGGTGTCGTCGGCAATCGCTAAGGCGCTCAACATTTCCGGCCCGTTTAATATCCAGTTCCTTGCCAAGAATAACGACATCAAAGTCATCGAGTGCAACCTGCGAGCTTCACGAAGCTTCCCCTTCGTCTCTAAAGTACTTAAGATCAACTTTATTGACATAGCTACTAAAGTAATGCTTGGTCACAAGGTTGAGAAACCTGCTAAAAATGCATTCGACCTTGATTATGTTGGCATAAAGGCATCGCAGTTCTCCTTCTCTCGTCTGCAAGGAGCAGATCCCGTGCTCGGCGTTGATATGTCTTCAACCGGCGAGGTTGGTTGCATCGGCGATGACACGTCAGAGGCTATCCTAAAGTCAATGCTTGCTGTAGGTCTGCGCATACCCAACAAGGCAGTGCTTCTCTCCACCGGCACTCCAAAGCAGAAAGCATCTATGCTCGAGTCGGCTCACCGTCTGCATGAACGCGGATTTAAGATTTATGCCACCGCAGGCACACATCAGTTCTTAAACGACAATGGCATACCAGCAATCAAGGTTTACTGGCCAAGTCAGGCCGACATGCAGCCGCAAGCACTTGAGCTACTGCATAATCACGAGATAGACCTTGTGCTCAATATTCCTAAGAACCTGACATCGGCTGAGTTGAGTAATGGCTACAAGATACGCCGCGCAGCTATCGACTTGAATATACCACTGCTCACAAACGCACGACTGGCTTCGGCTTTCATTGAGGCATTCACTACGTTAAGTCTTGATGATATTGAGATTAAGAGTTGGGATGAATACAAGTAACGATTAATATCACACCCAATATTTCAAAAAGCCTTGCGGTCATACAAAAATGTGCCGCAAGGCTTTTGACAAATGATATATGGTATCAATAAACAATATATCTGTAGAATTTTCGGCACACAAACTGCTTGATTCCATCAGTTTTGTCGTCAACAAACGCGACCGCATAGCTCTCGTTGGCAAAAACGGGGCAGGCAAGTCAACATTGATGAAAATCATAGCAGGTTTGCAGAACCCGACAGAGGGAAATGTGTCGAAACCAACCGACATCACTATTGGTTATCTGCCTCAGCAGATGCAATTATCCGACACACTAACTCTTGTAGAGGAAACACGCAAGGCATTTAGTCATATTGATGATATGCAACGGCACTTCGATGAACTAAGTGCAACCCTTGCAGAGCGCACCGACTATGAGAGCGCTGAATACGCATCGCTTATTGAACGACTAACCACACTCTCTGATCGACTTGCCATGGAGAGGGCTGCTGATCGCGAAGCCGAAATGGAACGCACCCTCATCGGTCTTGGATTTAAGCGAGAGGATTTTGACCGCCCTACATCAGAGTTCAGTGGTGGCTGGCGCATGCGTGTCGAACTCGCAAAAATTCTGCTCGCAAAACCGGATGTCGTACTGCTCGACGAGCCCACAAACCATCTTGATATAGAGTCTATTCAATGGCTTGAAAACTTCTTGATCAATAAGGCGCAAGCAGTAATACTGGTGTCACATGACAAGGCGTTTATTGATAATGTAACTTCGCGCACTATAGAGATTTCACTCGGCAGAATCTATGACTATTCGGTGAACTACAGCAAATTTCTCGAACTGCGACGCGAGCGCATCGAACAGCAGCAGCGAGCCTATGCCAACCAGCAGAAGCAAATCGCCGATACAGAGCAATTCATCGAAAGATTCAGATACAAGGCAACCAAGGCTGTTCAGGTGCAAAGTCGCATGAAACAACTTGCCAAAATTGAGCGAATAGAGGTTGACGAAGTTGACAATAGCCGACTCAATCTGCGATTCCCACCCGCACCCCGGTCGGGTGACTACCCGGTAATAGCTGATAACGTAGGGAAAGCCTACGGCAATCACCAGGTTTTCGATCATGCGACCTTTACAATAAAACGTGGAGAAAAGGTGGCCTTTGTCGGGAAAAACGGCGAGGGAAAGTCTACGCTTGTAAAGTGTATCATGAACGAGATTCCTTTCACCGGCGAGTTAAAGATTGGTCACAACGTAAAGATCGGCTATTTTGCGCAGAACCAAGCCCAACAGCTTGATGGAGAAATAACGGTATTTGATACCATTGACCGCGTGGCAGTCGGTGATATCCGCACAAAGATCCGCGATATACTTGGCGCGTTTATGTTTGGTGGCGAAGCGTCTGATAAGAAAGTGAAAGTGTTGTCAGGTGGCGAAAAGACACGCCTGGCAATGATCCGCCTTCTGCTCGAACCTGTTAACCTCCTTATTCTCGACGAACCGACGAATCACCTTGATATACCGTCGAAAGAAGTGTTGAAGCAAGCTATAAAGCATTTCGACGGCACTGTGATTGTTGTCAGCCACGACCGTGATTTCCTTGACGGACTCGTAGAAAAAGTTTATGAGTTCGGCGATGGAAAAGTGCGTGAATGTCTTGGCGGCATATATGAATTCCTTGAGAAAAAACGAATTGCCACCTTGGGCGAACTTGAGCGCAGACCAGTGGAAGCTAAAACAGCTGCTGCTTCTGATCCGGCAATTAATGAGCAGGAGCCGAGTAAAGCGGTGTCCACACATAAACTCACATACGCCGAACAACGTGAACTTGAAAAGGCCATCAGGCGTGCTCGCAAAAAAGTGGAAGATGCTGAAGCCGGTATCGCGCGCCTCGAAGAAAAGGTAGCTGCGATAGAGCAGCGCATTGCCGATGGAGCAGGGGACCCAAACACACTTTCCGAGCATCAGGCTGCCACCAAGGAACTCGAAAACGCAATGAGTGTATGGGAGCTTGCCTCACTCGAATTTGAAGAACTCAATACAAAAAATGACCAATAAATTAAAGTAATGAAAACAGTGAAATGCACTATGGTAGCTTTGGCATTGACCGGAGCACTGTCGATGGATGCCCAGACAGCAAGTACGGCGCCTCGTGGTGTCGACAAAGCGAATCTTGACACATCGGTACGCCCCCAGGATGATTTTTACTCTTACGCCTGCGGAGGCTGGATGAAGGCAAATCCTCTCAAACCGGAATTTTCGCGTTTCGGTACATTCGATCAGCTTGCAGATCTCAACCGCTCGCAAGTGCGCGATCTCATCACCGGTCTTAATAGCGCAGAGGCAGCAAAAGGCAGTAATGCCCAGAAGATTGCTGACATTTATGCGCTCGGCATGGATAGTGTGCGACTCAACAAGGAGGGAGCCGCACCAATCGCTGCAGATATCGCCACTATCTACTCGACACCCCGCGAAGGCATCATCGACCTTGTTGCCTCTATGCCGGGCGTAAGCGCTTTTTTCGGCACAGGCGTTGAGGCCGACATGATGAATTCCAACGAGAACACAATGTATTGGCAGCAGGGTGGTCTCGGTCTTGGTGACCGCGATTATTACCTTGATAATACCGACCGGGAGAAAGAAGTGCGTGCTGCATACGAAAAATATCTCAAGACCATAACTTCTCTTTCCGGATTTAAAGGCAAAGAACAGACCCGCATTATCAAGAACGTAATGGAAATTGAGACAGCTCTTGCTAAGGCAGCCATGTCGCGCGAAGAAATGCGTAACCCGGCAGCAAGCTATAATCCCATGACAAAAGAGCAGCTCAAAGAGGCTTATCCACACGTAGACTTCGACCGCTATTTTGCAAAACAAGGTCTTGACAATGTAGCAACTCTCATAGTCGGTCAGCCAAAATCGCTTGCAGCAGTTGACAGCATCATTGCTAATGCTGATGAAACCGCACTGCGCGACTATGTTGCTGCCGGTTATATTTCTTCAGCCGCTCCTTTCCTGAGCGATAAGTTTGTCAAAGCTGGTTTTGAGCTGTCAAAGGTGCTTTCGGGCGTTCAGCAGCAGCAACCAAGATGGAAACGTGCTGTGTCTGTACCTAACGGTATGCTCGGCGAAGCTGTGGGCGAACTTTATGTTGAGAAATATTTCCCCGCGACATCAAAGGCCAAGATGCTTGATCTTGTCAACAATCTGCGCGTGGCTCTTGCAGAGCATATCACACAACTTCCCTGGATGTCAGCCGAGACAAAGATCAAAGCTCTCCAGAAGCTTGCAACATTCTCGGTAAAGATCGGTTATCCTGATACATGGCGTGACTATTCAGCACTTGAAATTGACCCCACAAAGAGCTACTGGCAGAATATTCAGGCCGCCATAAACTTTAATAATGAATATAACATCAATGATTATGGCAAGCCTGTAGATCGTGAGCGCTGGCTCATGTCGCCTCAGACGGTCAATGCTTACTATAACCCACTTACAAACGAAATTTGCTTCCCTGCTGGTATTCTTCAGGCACCGTACTTCAACCCCGACGCTGACGAGGCAGAGAACTATGGCGCTATCGGTGTTGTAATCGGTCATGAGATGACACACGGCTTCGACGACCAAGGTCGTCAGTTTGACAAAGATGGCAATTTTGCCAACTGGTGGACTGAAGCTGATGCCGAAGCTTTCACTAAACTTGCCGACGGACTTGTGGCACAGTTTGATGCAATAGAGGTAGCTCCCGACGGCACTCATGCCAACGGTCGATTCACTCTTGGCGAAAACATTGCCGACCAAGGTGGCCTGCGTGTAGCACACACCGCATACCACAAGGCTATGCAGGGTAAGGAAATGAAGGATATTGACGGTTTCACACCCGATCAGCGCTTCTATCTGTCTTATGCTAATGTATGGGCAGGTAATATCCGCGAAGCCGAGATACTTTCTCGCACAAAGAGCGATCCTCACTCACTTGGTCGCTGGCGTGTGAATGCATCGCTGCGCAACATCGAGCCTTTCTTCGTTGCGTTTGACATCAAAGAAGGCGATGACATGTTCCGCCCCGAAAGCGAGCGTGTAGTTATCTGGTAATTATCAGTTAAATAATTATTGTGCAGGAGATAGGCACCGAGTGTCTGTCTCCTGCTTTTTTCTTATCATTATAAGCATTAAGGCAAACTTTTTGTAGTCAGAGATAAGGAGTTATCGAAATTATTTGTATTTTTGCATCGTCACTCCACGAGAGTGACAGACATATTTAGTTAACAAGGAGCGTTTTGCTATCTTTCATCGCTGAAAACGTAGGAAATTTTCACGAAGATGAGAGGATAACAGAGCGGTTCTCACGTATACGCGTGGGCTGCTTTCTCATATCTTCATCTTCAAGGTTTCCTACGACCATCAGCGATAGACGTGGCAAGTGGTCCACGTTCTTTTATTTTACACAATTTCCTGAGGGCCAAAGGAAAATAAAATCTTTATCACGTGAGAAAGCTATTTTTATCGTGTGCCATGCTTGCATTAGCCATGTCTGTGCAAGCACAGAAAAACGTCAAGTTTGAGTTTCAAACATCTGAGGCCCGCACTCTTGATCTTTACCCGAGCACATACATTCATCCGCTGATTGCTGAGGTAGTTGTAGACACCAAGACGGGGCGCATACACGACTCCTGGAGTCTGTCGTATGAGGACTACAAAGCCCGAGAAGATTCCAACAGTAGTCAGGCGACATTGCAGAATCTCAGAGCATACGCATTGTTTAAATCTTCTGAAAAACACAACTGCGATATTATCGTCGCTGCCACCTTCGATATTAAAATCACCGATCAGGGCACAACAATCAATATTGTAGGCTATCCGGCAAACTTCACCAATTGGTCTACCGGCGTCAAGGCCGACTACGACTGGATTTTGCTCGAGCGCCAGGTGCAGCATATAGACTTCATCAACAGTAATGACAAGGAAAAAGATTCAAATAAGAAAAAATAAAATTCAGCTATGAAGAAGATACTTTTATTTCTATTAATTCTCGCAGTTGCCGCACCTTTAGTATCGGCTCAGAAAGTGACTTCAGACTCACGAGTAATAATAATAGAACGTGAGCAAAAGGTAAAAACGAAACTGAATATAGAAAACTGTTGGCTTATAAAACTTGGCGGTGGTATTAATATCAATAGTAATTGTGATGATAATTCAGTAGGCACATATAACGTAGCTTTGGGATATAACCACATCCTCAATAATCATGGATTATATATTGGAGGGCAACTGGGTGCCAATATAAATACTTGGGAGGAGCGCAGTAATAATAGTCTATATTTAGGCCCGGTAGTAGGTCTGAAGAAAATCATAGGGACAAACCAAATGCTTGATTTCCATTTTGGAATCAACGGAAACTATGTATGCAATGCCTATGATATGGAGATACATGATGCTTCAATATCTGCAGAACTGGGTGCCGGTCTTTGGTATAAACGATTTCTATTTGAGCTGCAATATCGTGCCCAGAATCTTCATGGAGGAGATATTACACATCAATTAGTAATAAACGTAGGTTTCAGGTTCTAATTAATAAGCAAAAAAAGTGTGCCGCAAAGTTGTTTGACAATGCGGCACACTTTTTTTGATTATGCAGATAGAATCAACGCAGGCGATCGTAGCTTGTGAGGAGTTTGTGGTCGCGCCCCATGCGACGGTAGGCGAGAACGGCAAATATTGCTGTGCCAAGCAACAGAAGATCGGCGGTTGCAAGCTCAACAGCGCCACCCTCATTCATGCCACCGTATATGATGAATCCTCCGGTTACCATAGATGCTGCAATAAGAACTATTACAACAAGAGTCATAAGCATCTGACGTCGTAAATTGCGATACATGAATATGCACAATATAAGAAGTACAGCAATAAGCACATTGACAATGAGATAGGCCGGAGCATCAGCTGGATGAAATCCTTTGACCGTTTCACCGATATGCAAATAAGCTATAGGTGAAAAGCAAAAAATGCCCATCATGATGGCTGCAACAAGCAGAAACACGGTTTGCCAGCGTTGAATTACCATAATTGTAGATTTTTATTCGTTTAGACTTGTATTAATTTATACAAAGGTATAAACATTTATCGATATAATCAAGCCTTAGATCCATAGGTCTCACGGATACCCCACACCGACAGCGCGCCAAGTATAAGCAGGATACCAGAAACGAGAAGCATCCACACCGTCTGTGCAACTCCTGTGGCTGCAACAGGGAACAGACTCAGTATAGCGCCACCGCAAAGAGCCGCAACAATCTGAGGTATGGTGATAGTGCAGTTAAACAGCCCCAGATATGTGCCTATATGTCCACCCGTCAAAGCATTGGTGAGAATAGTAAACGGCATAGCAAGCATTGCTGCCCATGCGACACCGATCAAACCGTATGACACAAAAAGGAGGGCAGGGGAATGAATAAACCACACGGATATGAATCCGACACCACCTATAGCAAGACTGAGTGAATAGGCAAACTTACGAGAGCGGAAACGAGGAAGCACAACTGCCCATAGAACGGCTATTATGCCTTGCACGGCAAGCAGCAGACCATTCCAGTCGCCGGCTTCCTGATATGCCTGTGATTCGGCATTAAGCACGGTGGCGGTGTTTATGACAATATCCTCATGCGACTTAAAGTCGGGAAGGGTAGTGGTCTCCTCAAGTTCATATTTACCAGTAGAATGATTAAGTGCAGCAATATGCGCCATTTGCAGAGTCTCTCCTGGCTTTATCTGGGAAAAAGTAGATACAAGATTAGCGCCATTGACAACAGCTACTGTGCGACCGTCGACATAAATATGTGATCCGGCCGAGGCAAATTCAGTATCAGGGCGCGCTGCTGCGACACCATTTTTATATACAAGACCTCCATTATTGAGGATCGTGTCACCGTTGACAATAACTGTCGACGGGCAGGTGAATTCGCCATCGACCTCTATGCCGGCAACAGACAGCTTTCCGTCGACAATCACGGGGCGATCACCAAGGAAAAGATATTTGTCATTATAAGTCTTGCCATTGACTGTAACACCGGTAGCTTTCTCAACAACAGGTGCATCAAAGGCATGCCCGGCAATTGCATCTGTTGAGTATGTCCACATATACAAGAAGGCAGCCCAACAGAAAAACTGAGTTATGCCGACTGTCCAAAAGACTTTTGGCGCATTCACCAATAATGATATAATATTTGACTTCTCTTTAGGTTCATCGGCCTGAGTTTCGGTGATTCCATTATACTCTGCATAAACCTTTGGCTCCCATTCGCGCACCTTTATGAGTGTATAAACTACACACAATAGTAATATGGCGGCGCCAAGATAGAATGAGAATGTAACAGTTGGCGGGACTTCGCCCTGAGGCGCTGTTTTACTAAGGAAGAGTGCAAGAACAAAAGGAGCAATATAACCTACCACCGAACCTGCATTGCAGAGGAAACTCTGTATAGAATATGCAAGACCTTTCTGACGCTCGTTGACCATGTCTCCCACAAGCATTTTAAACGGCTGCATAGCCATGTTGATGCTTGTGTCGAGAAACATGAGCATCACGAGACCGAAAATTATAGCCTGAGATATGCCCAAGCCAAGGCTTCCGGCATTCGGAAGGAAACACATAACTACGATAGCAACAAGCGCGCCAACGATAAGGTAGGGCAGACGTCGGCCAAAACGATTCCATGTGCGATCGGATGCAGCTCCAATAATTGGTTGCACGATAAGACCCATAAGCGGGGGGAGAATCCAGAAATAGCTCAAATCATGTGGATCCGCACCAATCGTTGAAAAAATACGACTCACCTGTGCACTCTGCAAAGCGTATGCAATTTGCACGCCAAAAAAACCGAAGCTCAGATTCCACAGCTTCCAGAAGCCTAAATCAGGTTTAGCTTTCATTAGATGTAGTTTTTAACAGGTTGTAAGTTTGAGAGTTATTGACCAAATCCTACATTCCTGCATAAAAACATAATGTCATGTAGACCGCTAACTCCCGGTTAAGAATATAAAAATGTAAGTATATAACAAGACCGATTATGTCGGATATCTGCAAAATTACTCATTTTTTACAATGAATCAAGTAATTTATGTTTTTTTATCGATATTACGGAGATGCTTCACTCGTTTACCATCAATACACATCCCTAACAGAAATAGTCGATAGTATTAAGGTTGGGAGACTATGAATACTCTTGGTCAATATAATATTAATCAACCGATATATTACGAAAACTACGGTAAACCCAAAATATCCATCAAAGAATAACGTTATAAAAGAAACGCCTACAAGCTGAGAATAAATGTCATTTATATCGCTCTATAAACAATATGTTAAATCGTCAAATTGCTAAACATAATATTATATAGATAATTACATGTTACATTCACGCAATTATATTCCAATTTAGATACACACTGTAAGGAACTCAAGAATCAATGTTGTATAATCTACATTATGTTAAGTACGCAACATACGAGTATCTCCCCTATGGCAAAGTTAGAAACTTCGAGAAATAAATAACCAAGTGAAAGATATACAACGAGAAAACAACTATCGGTCAAGGTTGTGCAATTACAGATCAAATAAATAACTTATAATATTCCGCATGATTGAAAAAGACGCTGATAGTAAGCAGCTTTTTTCTCGAGTTTCAATGGATAAGCACGACTTGTCGACGGCATACGCCAAATTTGAAGACCATTGGTTGATGTAACAAACTCGCCCATAGCCGGAGCTTTTGTAGACGTCAGCTCTGCGATCACTCCCGCAGCCTTCTCTCCGGTCGTGGCTAAAGCAACGCAATGAGGCATCTGCGCAAGGAGGTTCGACAGATCCACCGGTTCAACGATCTCAAGATATTTATCAGAGGCATTGTTCATGAGACGCCGCACACTATGTGCAGTGTCATTCATAGCTATCCCCTTCTCGGTCAGTAGTCGTTTTATACGCTCAAGATCAAAGGTTTTAGTTCCGGGGAAATATAATGCATTTTTGTCGCCGAAGAAAATCAAACTCATCATTGGCCAGAAGTCATTTGTTGGATTAGGATAATAAAAATCCATAGCCCAACGCTTTGGCTGAGGTGGGAAGGTACCCATTATAAGCAATTTCGCATTATCTGGAACAAATGGATCCCAAGGATGTGTCTCTATTTCAATCAATTTACTTTCCATATATTATAAGAACGATTAAAAGTATGAAAAGATTGCATAACTCACATTGCTCAAATAATATTTTTTTGTAATTTTGTTTTTTCAGTAATACTTTTATAGAATTACAAGTATGGATAAAAAGGCTAACTATCTTGCTGCGATGCCTCTGACGGAGACCCGTAGCGCAGAGGCAACCGATGCATACTACTATACCGACGAGGAGCGTAAATGGGTAATGAGTGCCGTGCGCAGACTATGCGCCCTCACTCAGGAATGCGCGGCTCCCGATGACTTCGGGCGCATAAGCCGCGCCGTGCGTAATGCCGTAAAAAATGGGTTCGGAGGTCGCGATCATCATGGTATTCATCCACTTATGCATGACCTTGCTACGGCATGCAGTCTGTGTGAACGTGTGAGCCCAGACCGATCTATGGTTATTGCTATAATCATGAGCCGCCTATGCCGACATGGTTGTATTGCTGCAGAAACTGTAGAAAAAGAATGGGGAGAAGATGTTGGCCGGCTCGTCGACGGGTTGAAGAAAGTTGCAGGCCTGTATAACCGCGACGCTTCAGCAAGCGTTGAGAGCGACAATTTCCGCAATCTGCTTCTAACATTTGCGCAAGACATACGAGTAATCATTATCATGATTGTCGAGCGCCTCGAGCTTATGCGCACTATCAATCACCATAGTGACCAGGTGTTTGTGCGTGAAGTTGCGCGCGAGGCTGGATATCTTTACGCTCCCCTCGCCCATAGACTTGGCCTATATGCCATAAAGAGCGAGCTCGAGGATATGTCGCTAAAATACACGAACCGTGATATTTACACAAAGATTGCCCGAAAGCTCAATGAAACCAAAGCTTCTCGCGAAGCATATATCGCAGCCTTCATAGCTCCGATAAAAAAGAAACTTGAAGCTGAAGGTCTTAACTTCGACATAAAAGGTCGCACCAAGAGTATCTACTCTATCTGGAATAAGATGAAAAAGCAGAGGGTGGATCTTGACCATATTTATGACCTGTTTGCCATACGCATTATTCTTGATGTGCCGTTGCCTCGTGAAAAAAGCGAATGCTGGCTGGTATACTCAATCATTACCGACATGTATCGCCCCAACCCTTCTCGCATGAAGGACTGGCTAAGTATTCCTAAGAGTAACGGATATGAGTCGTTGCATATAACTGTCTATGGCCCTGACGACCGCTGGGTTGAAGTGCAGATACGCACGCGCCGTATGGATCTTATCGCTGAGAAAGGTCTGGCTGCGCATTGGAAGTATAAGGGAATCAAGAGTGAAAACAATCTTGACACATGGATGAACAATGTGCGTGACATCCTCGAGACCGCCGAAAGCGGTCCAATGGAGCTGATGAAGAATATGCGCATGGACATTTATGACAAGGAAGTTTTTGTATTCACTCCCAAGGGTGATTTATATAAACTGCCTTTGGGTGCGACTGTGCTTGATTTTGCATTCCACATACACTCCGGGCTTGGCTGCAAAACGACCGGTGCGAGAGTTAACGGCCGCAACGAAAAGCTAAATTACAAGCTTGCCAACGGTGACACTGTGGAGATACTCACGGCATCAAATCAAACGCCTAAACAAGACTGGCTCAACATGGTTGTCACCGCTAAGGCTCGCAATAAAATTCGAGCATCGATAAAGGAGCGTGAGAACCGGCAGGCTGATCTTGGGAAGGAACTGCTTGAGCGCCGAATGAAGAACCGCAAAATTGATCTCGACGAAGGCACTCTGATGAAGGTTATTAAGAAGTTAGGATACAAGACTGTGACCGACTTCTATAATGCCATATCTGCTGAAGTGCTTGACATCAATGATGTAATTGCAGCCTACGACTCTTTTATCGAGTCAAAAAACGCAGACATTAGCGCGGAACGTGTTTCAGCAGAAGAATTCTCACTTCAACGCACTGAAGAACCAGATAATACCACAAGTGGCGATATACTCATTATCGGTGATAATGTCAAAGGCCTCAACTACAAAATGGCAAAGTGCTGCAATCCGATTTATGGTGATGACGTATTCGGATTCGTCTCGGCTGAGGGGGTTATAAAGATTCACCGCTCAGATTGTCCGAATGCGGCTAATATCCGTGCCAAATCTCCATACCGAATAATTGACACGAGATGGAGTGGCAAGATTGGTACTCAGTTTGCCGCTACCCTGCGCATAGTGGGCACTGACGACATTGGCATCGTCACTAACATCACGTCTATTATAAACAAATACAGCAACGCGAGCCTGCGCAATATTTCAGTAAACTCCGACGGCGGTCTATTTCATGGATACGTGGTTGTTGGTATCAGCGATGTCGCATCGCTGGATGATCTTATAAAGAAAATCAAAACAGTAAAAGGCGTTAAAGATGTGCGCCGAAGTAAATAACACATACCGATATGAAATCAACAAGTTTAGCAAAATACGTTATTAGCCTATTGCCAATTTTGGCATCATGCTCAGGAAAAACATATCCAGAGGCAGAATCGATGTTAACAACAATCCGGCAAAACATTGATCAAGGTAATTTTGCAGATGCAATAACAATGATGGATAGCCTTGACAGTAGATATCCTGAAGCCACAACTGTGAGAGCACAAGTTCTTGCACTGCGACCGGCAGCCATTGAAGGTAACACTATCGTGCAAATAGCATCTGCCGACTCTGTAATTGCAGTAACAACGCAAGTTATTGATTCACTTACAGGTCAGTTTGTACATGTTATGAATCCGGCCTTAGTCGAGAACTACTACGCGCCTATCTCCGTCAACAAATCGTCACTTATAAACACAACAGCAGTGTATCCTCGAGTTGACGAAGAATATAATTTTTATATAGTGTGCTCGCATGCAGGGAAAAATCTCGGATTGTATGCACTCCAACTTGACTGCAACGGTATGACCGCAAAAACAAATGACATTCCTGCCGGTGACGAGCGTTCATTCTCAACTCAATACGGAGAAAAAGCTGTGTTTTCTGAAGCTGATGCTGAAGAAATCGGCAAACTTGCACAATCAGCCATGCATGTCGGAGGTACTATTACTTTCCTTGGCCGCAAAACCAATGCTACTCTCAAGCTATCTCCTGCAGAGATCGACGCTATTGCCAGCTCATACGCGTTCTCGCAGGCTCACAAAGACCTTACCTTAGCAAAAATAAGACGAGAAAAGCTTGAACGCCAACTTCAGATCGCCCGCAATCAGAAAGCTAATGCTGTAGCACCCTCTGATCAGCAGTAATAATTCGCGAAGATGCATAAACCTACAACACCTATTATACGTAAGTTTATATTTACCTTAATATCAGCAGCTTCGGCATACACCGCCGGAGCTGCAACTTTACAGGCCGACAGCCTTGCTATGCGTGTCACAGAAGGGACATCAATCGGTAAAATTGTATTTAAAGACACGCATAATGTAGGTAACAAAGATTTCTATAGAGTATATTCTTCAAACGATCGAAAAGTAGTTATCGAAGGTAATAACACAATCAGTCAGGCTCGTGGACTCAACCGTTACCTGCGTGATGTAGCGGGAATTCACATCTGTTGGAATCAACTGACTGCGCCACTGCCATCGCCGTTGCCGCTGCCTACCGACACACTGTCGGCTACGTGCGAAATGCCTGTAAGGTACTATCTCAATTATTGCACATTCTCATATTCTACCCCTTTTTGGGGAGAGGACCGCTGGATGCAGGAGATTGACTGGATGGCACTTCATGGCATTAATACCCCTCTTGCTATCACAGGTAGTGAAAAAGTATGGGATATAGTGCTTGAGCGACTTGGTTGTAGCCGTAGGATAAGAGAAGATTTCATTGCTGCACCGCCATATATAGCATGGTGGATGATGAATAACATGGAGAACGCAGGAGTTCCGGCATCAACACAATGGATTGACCGTCAGGCTAAGTTGCAGAAAGCAATACTCAGCAGAATGAAATCACTTGACATGTCACCTGTGCTCCCCGGATACAGCGGAATGTTTCCGAGGGAAGCAGCAAAGATCTTAAATCTATCAACAGCAGACCCTGGAAAATGGTGCGGTTATAATAGGCCGGCATTCATTTTGCCATCGTCGGCAGCATTTGATAGTATAGCTGATTTATATTATAATGTTCTTGACGAGCTATATGGTAAATCACGCTATTACTCGGCTGATCCGTTTCATGAAGGCGGCAGCACTGATGGTGTAGACCTTGCAGCATGCGGGCACAGTATTTTAGCAGCAATGAAACGAAACTCATCAGATGATGCGGTGTGGGTTATACAGGCATGGCAAGATAATCCGCGAGTGGCAATGATCGCAAATCTACCTAAAGACGATCTACTGGTATTGGATCTTTACGCAGAGACTAAGCCTCAATGGGGAGACACGGCATCGGTGTGGCGCAGAGAAAATGGATTTGGACAGCATGACTGGGTATATTGCATGCTACTGAACTTTGGAGGCAATATCGGTTTACACGGGCGTCTCAATAAACTTCGTAATGGTTACACACATGCTATATCTGCATCTACTACAATACGCGGAATCGGGGCAACTGCCGAAGGTATCGAGAATAATCCAATAATGTATGAAGCTTTATATGATATGCCATGGAAAGGCGAACCAAGTGCCACAACATTTGATATTAAAGAGTACTTAAAATACCGCTATAGCATATCAGAGTGTGATGATGCCCTGGCGGAAGCTTGGAACACCCTGCTTGCTACAGTATATAATGCACCTGCCGACTATAAAGGAGAAGGCACCGTTGAGTCAATAATATGTGCCCGACCTGCATGGAATCTTAAAGGAGCATCGACGTGGGGAAACGCTAATCTGTTTTATCCGGCTGACAGCACAGCTAAGGCGGCTAAGCTATATGCTTTAGCAATCACACCAACTCTGGCAAGGAATCATAACTTTAATTACGACTATATTGACATCACACGCCAGGCATTATCAGACCAAGCATATACGCTGTACAAAAGAATTGAAACACTCAAAAAGGAAAATAATCTCGTAGCGGCAAGAGAATATGCTGATGAATTTCTGCAAATTGTGCTGCAAATTGACAGGTTACTTGCCACAAAATCCGACTTTACCACTCATAACTGGCTCAACAAAGCTGCCTCCGCGACAAATAACGCTACTGAACGAGCAAAACTCGTGCGAGCTGCAGCAACCCTTATAACAACCTGGGGCAACGAAGCCGCTGCAAATAAACATGGTCTCAAAGACTATTCACATCGTCTGTGGCACGGAATAACCGGTGAGTTATATTATAACCGCTGGAAAGCATTTTTTGACTATGAACTATCAGGAGAAGTTACAACTCTGGATAAACCGGATTTTTATGCGTTAGAGACCGCCTGGATTGAGAGCAAAGTCAAAGAATATGAATAATTATTCGTAACTTTGCTCCCCGAAACAAAATAGCAATTGTAGAAACGTATATGATCGCAGTCAACAACCTTGGCATTCAATTCGGCAAGAAGCCTCTTTTCCAAGATGTAAACCTTAAGTTCACTCCCGGTAACTGCTATGGCATCATAGGTGCCAACGGTGCAGGAAAGTCGACACTGATGCGCATACTTAGCAATCAGTTGTCTCCGACTCACGGATCAGTCACCCAAGGCCCGGGAGAACGCATGAGTGTGCTTGAGCAGGATCACTTTAAATTCGACGAGTGCACTGTCATGAACACAGTGCTTCAAGGTCACACTGTGCTGTGGGATATCATGCAGGAAAAAGACGCCCTATATTCCAAGCCCGATTTCAGTGATGCCGACGGAATACGGGCCTCTGAACTTGAAGAAAAGTTTGCCGAGCTCGAGGGCTGGAATGCCGAAAGCGACGCTGCAGCGTTGTTAAGCGGCCTCGGCATAAAGGAAGAAAAGCACTATATGCTCATGAAAGACCTGAGCGGTAAAGAAAAGGTGCGCGTACTTCTGGCTAAAGCTCTATTTGGCAATCCCGATAATCTCCTGCTTGACGAGCCCACCAACGATCTTGACCTCGACACCGTAGCGTGGCTTGAGGATTATCTGTCAAAATTTGAGAATACAGTGTTGGTTGTGTCGCACGACCGACATTTTCTCGATGCGGTGAGCACACATACGCTTGACATCGACTACAACAAGGTTACTTTGTTTGCTGGCAACTACAGCTTCTGGTATCATTCAAGCCAGTTAGCTCTTAAACAACAGCAGCAACAGAATAAGAAAGCAGAAGAGAAGCGCAAAGAACTACTTGAGTTCATCCAGCGGTTTAGTGCCAACGTTGCTAAGTCAAAACAGACCACATCGCGAAAGAAAATGCTTGAGAAACTTAATGTTGAAGAGATTCAGCCTTCGTCGCGCAGATATCCCGGTATTATCTTCACCCCCGAGCGTGAGGTTGGCAATAAAATTCTTGAGGTTAAGAATCTTACGGCATCAGTTGACGGTGATATACTTTTCAAAGACATTAATTTCCAGATAGAAAAAGACGACAAGGTCGCTTTCCTCAGCCGCGATCCGCGAGCCATGACTGCTCTGTTTGAGATTATCAATGGCAATCGCAAACCTGATAGCGGGTCGTATGAATGGGGACAAACGATAACCACAGCTTATCTTCCCCTCGATAATTCAGATTTTTTCAACACAGATTACAACCTTGTTGACTGGCTTTGCCAATTCAGCGATGATTCAAGCGAGATTTATCTCAAAGGTTTCCTTGGCAAAATGCTCTTCTCAGGTGAAGATGTTCTAAAAAAAGCCTCCGTACTTTCGGGTGGAGAGAAAATGCGGTGTATGATCGCGCGCATGATGCTGCGCAATGCCAATACAATGGTTCTTGACTCTCCGACCAATCATCTTGATTTGGAATCGATACAGGCATTCAACAACACCCTTCAAAACTTCAAAGGTGTTGTACTCTTGTCGAGCCACGACCATGAATTTATACAGACCGTGTGCAATCGCATAATTGAGCTGACACCCAATGGCATTATCGACAAGATGATGGAATATGATGATTACACAACTGATGAGCGAGTGCTGGCTGCCCGCGAGAAACTTTATGCACAGGCTTGAAACAATCTTATAGACTATAAATAGTATGGTAAAGCATATAGTAATGTTCAAACTTACAGGCACGACAGAGGAACGTCTGACCGTGGCTACAGCATTCAAAAATGCTCTTGACGAGCTCCCCTCACAGATCGATGTTTTAAGGTCAATAGAAGTGGGCATCAACGCCAATCCCGCTGAAGAATGGGATATCGTACTCACTGCAACTGTAGATACAATGGCCGACGTAGAGGTATATGCCAAACATCCGGCCCACGTAGCTGCAGCGTCACTACTTGCCGGCCATAAAGAGGCTCGAGCTTGTGTAGACTATGAGTGCTGATTAATCATATCTGTGAGCACCGTTAAGATGTCTTCATAAGCTGCGATAGCGGCATTTTGTTCGCGTGTGAGACCGCGAACATCCAATCCACAATCCGGACGAGAGCAATAATCATCGTTCGGGTTGTTATTTATATGTCCGTTGGGACATACATACCGTGTAGATACTCCTCTAAGCATTCCCCTTGCTGAGTCATAATATCCTTTGTCTGGTAACGCATCTAATGCCTCGCACAAACGCGCCATTGGCCCAAGATCATCAGCCGTATATTCTGGTTTAAAAACATTAAGACAACTTATAACAAAGTCAATATCATTTCCTGACTCGACAATTTCAAGCAATTTCTTCGCTGAAAACAAATTAAAACGATGAATCAGCTTTAACGATTCCTCTGGCATAGTAGTAATATCGCTATAAACAGCCTCTATGCTATCATTAAAATTGAGTTGCGCCAAATATTGTGGGAATTCACGTATAGCTGCCAGATGGTGCTCAACCCGATCAGGAGTAGGAGTGGCAAGAGACACGAGATATTTGCGATATAAAAGTGGAGCAATTTCTCCACCCATTTTCGATGATATTATATAGGCCCAATTCTTTTGCGAGGGGAAGACATCCGGGTTCTTAAGAAGTTCCACATACCTGCGTCTAAGAAGCTCTGCCTGTAAATCTTCGGCAGTTATGGACACTTTATCTGCATGCATAATATCGATCGCTGAGAATTAAATATTTAATACTTGATGTAACTATACTCGAAAATATTATTTTTTCGTGCCAACGAATTTATGCACAAAATTCAATATTCACAAGAGTTTGGCTATTGAATATGTAATAATTCTCGATTTAGAATAATTGTAATGTAAACCCTACATATTTACACTTTAGAGTGATTAATCGACCTCCAATATTACTGATTTTTTTTGTCGGATTTAAAAACTTTTTAACTCTACACATGTTATTAATATACAAAAGCGCACATTTTACATAAGCAAATTTCAAACCGCTCGCGATATGCTGAATTTGTTATTGAAAATTACGATTTACAAATCGCTTTTGTTGATTTTACACATACAACTAATTTTCAAACTCAAATTCACAAAACAGCACTTAAATTTTAATTTTTAACCTTAAATTTTAGAAATAGGTTCGATGTAAAGACTACGTTTAATAGCCTATCAGACAGATTCACAAACCCAAATCCGACACATTAACAATAATAAGCATTGTGCTTAACCACCATACATTCATGGTGTTTACGCCAAATACATAAAGCACTACTATAATATTTACATATTTCCGCACTCAAACTTGTTGCAACTATATTACTCATGAGTATACACATGCTTATGAGTATCTTATGTATATATAGTTATAGTTGCAGTTAAATGCTCGCATCAATACTCATACCAACCAATTTGCATTACAAAATTTACACAAGATTTACATTTACATTGTCGAGTAGCTTTGCAAATTTGCATATTACGATATAAAATTGTATATTTGCAATTCATAATTTATATTACTAAACTACAAGAATGGATATTGTTTCACGAATTAAGCGATTTATGGAGTCTGTTGGCCTATCAAGTTCTCAACTGGCCGATACATGTGATATTCCCCGCCCTACTATGTCGCAGATACTCAATGGTCGTAGCAAAAAGATAAGTGATGACCTCATAAGTAGGCTTCACTCTAACTTCCCTCAATTATCTATCATGTGGTTGCTGTTTGGCGAAGGTAATATGCTTAATTCTGAAAATATTAAATCCTCAGCGCCTGAAAAAGCCGATAAAAGCGAGTATTCACATACACAAAACACTGATAATCAAATAAATTTCACAGAAAACGCCTTTGACATTAATACTCATAATTTGAACTCAGAAAAACCAGGAACAAAATATAACTCTTTATTTGATGACGGATTTGACCGGCGTGTGGAGTTTAATCGTATTAAAGAAGACAATACTACACACCAAGGATTGAATACTTCGGCTAACCGACAAACAGATCGAGTTCCGGAAATGCCCGAGGCTATCGGGGATTTTTTCGGCACCCTCTCCTCATCAGGAGACCAGTCATCACAAAACGAAGTGCGCAGTGTCAGCGCCATCATGGTGTTTTACTCTGATAATAGCTATGAAATGTTCACCCCATCCTCGGGGAAATGAATTATTGCCAGATGTTCGTGTAAGGGTAAATCCTCAGTTAAGTTTTTTTATCGAAATTTGACGTGGCATTAATTGGCGGTAATGGGAAACATTGTCTAAATTTGACAATCAGTTAACCCTTAACTATTACCAACAACTCATGAACCAGGACATATTATTATCAAAAAACGCCGTTGTGCGTCATCTAAATAAGCCGGCAAAATCATTTACACGCGAAGATATAGTGAAGTTTGTCATCGAGAAAGACATAGAGATGATCAACTTTATGTATCCAGCGGCCGACGGCCGACTAAAGACACTGAATTTCGTAATCAACAATCTCGACTATCTGCATACGATTCTTGCGCATGGAGAGCGTGTAGATGGATCAAGTCTCTTCCCTGCATACGTAGAGGCTGGCAACAGCGACCTATATGTTGTTCCGCGCTACAGCACCGCATTTGTCGATATGTTTGCACCGTGCCCCACTCTTTCTATGCTGTGCACATTCCTCGACAAGAATGGTAATCCTTTTGAAGCCTCACCCGCATATATTCTGCACAAAGCATGCGAGGCATTCACTGATGTTACTGGATATCGTTTCCAGGCTATGGGCGAACTTGAGTATTATGTTATAAAAAGCGTTGACGAAAACTTTGCAGCAACCGATCAGCGCGGGTATCATGAATCTGCGCCATTTGCAAAATTCAACGATCTGCGTGTAAAATGTATGTCGGCAATTGCTGCCACTGGAGGCTGTATAAAATATGGCCATTCCGAAGTCGGAAACTTCTCCAAAGACGGGATGATTTATGAGCAGAATGAAATAGAATTTCTACCGGTTGATGCCGAAGACGCAGCCGACCAGTTGGTACTTGCGAAATGGATAATCCGTAACATGGCGTATAAAGAAGGTTGCGACGTGACATTCGCCCCGAAGATCACAACTGGTAAAGCCGGATCTGGATTACACATCCACATGCGTATTCTTGACAAAGACGGTCATAATATCATGCTCGACTCAAATAAAAACCTCAGTGTTGAGGCTCGCAGAGCCATAGCCGGCATTATGAAACTTGCCCCCTCGCTGACGGCTTTCGGCAACGTAATTCCAACCAGCTATTTCAGACTTGTCCCACATCAAGAGGCGCCGACCAACGTGTGCTGGGGCGACCGTAATCGGTCGGTTCTTGTGCGTGTACCACTTGGATGGACTACAGATAAAAATATGGCAGCAATTGCGAATCCTCAGCAAACAGCCCCGCTAAATATCGACACAAACTTGAAACAAACCGTGGAACTCAGAAGTGCTGACGGCAGCGCTGATGTATATTTACTCATAGCTGGACTTGCGGTTGCTTGCCGATATGGATTTGAAATGGCCGAAGCACTTGAGGTTGCAGAAGACACCTATGTTGATGTGAATATCCACAGCACAGAAAACAAAGATCGACTGACATCTCTGCAACATCTGCCTGCTAATTGCTCAGAATCTTCCGACGCATTATTATCAGCGCGTAATATATATGAGGCGTATGGAGTTTTCACTCCACACATGATCGACGGTGTGGTCGGCACACTACAATCATTCTCACCTGAAGAAATAAATGTGAGCTCGGCTTCACCCGAAGAAATGGCACGGCTTGTAAAGAAATATTTCTACTGCGGTTAAATCTAACACTACATAACTAACGCCGGCACAAACAAATATTGTCCGGCGTTTATTATGTAGCAAAAGCAACACTGATCAATAGTGCTACTACTCTATTATTGCTTTCTTCCAGGCTCTGCCACCAAGATTTTTATATCGTATATCCTGGAAAGGATAATATTGACCGACTCCTGTGAAGTCGTAGCTGTATATGAAGTGGTCAGCCACACTTAAGTATTCATCGTCCGACAGGGGATACTTATCCATTATATCCATCAAATCTTTTGTATCGAAAATATAGATGTTACAGTCTTGGTCTGGTGAATACTTTTGTTTGAATGATTTTGCTACTTTATTGAGCGATGCCTCGTCACATGGCAAATAATATGAAAAGTAAAGATTCTTCATATTACCGACCTGATTATCCTTAAGAAAATGGTAATCAATATTAGGAGATAGATCTAATTCTGCGTTCTCAGGCAATTCCAATACACAACTCTCAACCCATCCAATATGAGTATCCTTTAGCCAATACGGTTCAATGACTTGTATCTTATACCAACCCGGCACTGAGTCCATCACTTTTACAACCACCGACGGATCTACAGACAAATAATCTATGTAACCTAACTGCTCTGAAGCTTTGTGATTAATAAGTTTTTCAGAGGTCGCAGATGGCTCCGAAAACAGTACAGATTTTTCGACCACATTAAATATCGAAGGCTTAAGATCAGGCACTTCGCACTCTACACAATCGGCATCAGCTTGTTCGTCGACATGTGCAGATGATCTTTTATTACTGCATGACACAGAGAGACAAGGTACCAATAAAAGTATAGTCCAATATTTCATACTTTTTTTCAAGATTGTATTTTCTCATTAATGGCTGCAACCATTTCCTTCGCATCCTTGCATCCAAGCATATACTTCCTACCACTTCTGAGGGTTACAAGAAAGCAATCCGAAGACTTTCCATAATATGCGAAATACTTGCCTAAATCTCGCTCAGAGAACCATCCCCAATATCCGACAAATCCGCCGCTACCACAGAGACGCTTCTCAGCCATTGTCGGCGGACACAATCGCACACTTCTTATTTGGTCAAAAGGTATTACCTTTATTCTCAATGATCTCACAATCTCAAGCTTATCATCGGTAATTTTGATCCACAACGGCGCATAATACAGGCTGAGTAAACACCATAATATTATACACGACACAAGAGCCCATATAGATATGCTTTTATATTCCGACTCCCTCTGACTTAATAAATTCCAGCACAAAATGCCACCAAGCGCAATTATTGACAAGAATGTGATACCAACACTATATTTACTGAGTTCTACTCGCTTCTTCATAACACATATGTATTTTACGATTGTCCATTTCTTTTTGCGGCACTGAAATATTCACGCGTCACTGCTCGCACCTTACGACTGAGCACCAGCACTGTTGCCATTGTCGGTATTGCCATCAATGCATAAAAGATATCGCAAAGAGCTACTGCAGCCCCCAGCGGAACAACTGCAAAAATTGCAATTGTAAGTATAAACGCATAAGAATACCATTTGCTCTTACTTTCTCCAAAAAGATATCGTGCACACGATGATCCATAGTAAGAATAAGAAAACATTGAAGACAGCGCAAAACATGCCACAATCGCCATAAGCAGATACTCACCGTAGGGAATTGCAATAGAGAATGCATGAGTTGCAACTTGGAGCCCCTTGACACCATCTCCAGACATTGCAGCAAGTGATTCGGAGGGAATTGCAAGCATTATGGCGAGCGCCGTAAGCGTACACACGAGCCCGGAGTCAATAGCTGGGCCTAACATAGCTACCAAACCTTCGCGCACCGGAGAATTGTTGTTGGAAGAACCATGCATTATGCCGGCCGTACCTACACCTGCATCATTGACAAGCGCTGCTCGGCGCGCACCAATAATTGCAATTCCAACGAGCGACCCTATGCCGGCCCGTAGATTAAATGCTTCAGCAAAAATTGTTGCAAACACAGAAGGTACATCATGAAGACGTGTCAGAATAATATACATCACCATCAGGAAATATACCCCTACCATAAACGGGACAAGTATTGTAGCTACTTTGGCGATGCGACGAAGACCACCAAGGACTACAAGCGCAACAATGAGTGCCACACCTATCCCGATGCAGAGTTTCAGTACCTGCATCGGCGATAATGCTATAACTGACGAAATTGCTGATAAGGTAGGACTTGCCATGATATCATCCGGCGTTGTAAATGTCGCTATAACCGCTTCTGTAAGCTGGTTAGCATTCATTATGCACAACGTTCCAAACATGCCCGCCACTGCAAACAATATCCCTATCCATCGCCAGCGGCGTGAAAAGGCATTTTCTGCTACATACATAGTACCGCCTCTGGGCACGGGATCTTCTTTTGTGGGTTTTCGACGGTATAAAACCGACAGAACTCCTTCGTGATATTTAGTAGCCATGCCGACAATAGCGCTCACCCACATCCAGAATATTGCACCGGGGCCTCCTATTACTAAAGCAATGGCAACACCGGCAATATTGCCAAGACCTATAGTCGCAGCAACAACTGAAGCTAATGCTTGCGCTGACGAAATCTCGCCTTTACCATCACCTCGTTTGCCGGCTTTCAGCACGCCAATGGCATGAGGCAATCTGCGCAACGACACCATTCCTGAAGTGATGAACAGATATAAGCCGCCTCCTATGAGCAGAAAAAACAAGGGGTAACCACAGAGAACCTCGGCAATTTTATCAAGCATACTGACCTATAATACTTATCAATTAAAAATTTTGGTTCTGTCAACACAGCAAGGCTATCCGGTATACCACAAATGCAACAAGCCATGCTATAGTTGTATTATATATTATTGTAAAGGCTCCATACTTCCACGACCCACATTCACGCACAATAGCGGTGACGGTGGCCATGCATGGACAATAAAGGAGTATAAACACAAGAAAAGCAAGAGCTGCAGGCGCGGTGAAATCAGGTTTACCTGTCACTGGCGAAGGCGCCTCAAGGCGCGCACCAAGTTTAGCATCTGACACAGTTTCATCGCTTACATATAGTACACCGAGAGTGGAGACGACAATCTCCTTTGCCGGTACTCCTGCAAGAGCTGCTACTGATGCTCTCCAATGGAATCCAATCGGCTCCATAACCGGAGTAATAGCCTTGCCCATCATTTCAAGATATGAATCGTGTGCCGGGTCTATCACAGAGTCATCATAGTTCTGCTGAACAGATATAGATTGTGATTTGCGCTCGTCGTTAAGGGGGAAATAATTAAGAGCCCATACCACAATACTTGCAAAAAGTATAATACCACCCATTTTGCGCAAATACTGCTGAGCCTTACCCCACATGTGCCTCATTAGGGACTTCAATGTCGGCATTCTGTAAGGCGGAAGCTCCATCACAAACGGCGTTTCATCTTTTTTAAACCAGAAACGTCTCAGCAATTTTGCTGTAAAAATGGCAACAACAATGCCAAGAATATACAATCCCATGAAGACAACGGTAGCATGCGAAGGGAAAAATGTGCCAATGAGAAGCACATACACAGGCAGTCGGGCCGAGCATGACATAAATGGGTTAATAAGAATCGTGATAATACGGCTCGACCGACTCTCTATACTCCGCGATGCAAGAATAGCAGGCACATTGCAGCCAAATCCCATAACGAGAGGTATAAATGATTTGCCATGCAATCCTATGCGGTGCATAACCTTGTCCATTATGAAGGCCGCTCGCGACATGTATCCTGAGTCCTCCATAAATGATATACAGAAATACAATATCAGGATATTGGGCAAGAAGACTATAACACCTCCGACTCCGCCAAGCACGCCGTCGATAATAAGATCTTTCAACGGGCCTTCACGCATAACGGAAGACAAAAAGGTACTGAGATGAGAGACACCCCACTCTATCCACTCCATAGGATAAGCCCCCAACGAGAACGTAGCCCAAAAGACCACGAACATTGCAGCAAAAAATAGAGGAAAGCCAAAAAGCTTATTGGTGACAAAGGCATCAATGATACGCGTCGACTCATTTGCATGAACCGGAGTACTCATCATTGTTTCTGCAAGCGCACCTGCTATAAACCCATATTTTTCATTTGCAAAATGCGACGCAACGTCGTCATTTGTAGCCGCCTCAAGTTCATCGACCAACAAGTCTCTCGTTGCAAGTATTTCCTTGTGATTACTCATCTGTCGCACCAACGAGTCTACTTCAGGGTCATTCTCAAGTAACTTTATGGCAAGGTATCGCGGAGAAAAATGACGCGGTGTGTCAGCTTCCTCCTTCAACATGCATTTCAGTCGGTCTACTTTATGCTCCGCATCCTTGCCAAGATTGACATGTATATGCCGGACATCAGCATTCTTGCCTTCGTATACTGATATAACCGTATCAAGCAGAGAGTCGACACCCTCACCGGTTTTGGCTACCACCGGCACCATGGGCACGCCAATCATTTGGCCCAGCATACGCTCATCAAGCACAGATCCCTGCTTGCGCAGTTCGTCATACATGTTGAGAGCGATGACCATCGATCGGTCCATATCAATGAGCTGCGTTGTCAGATACAGATTTCTCTCAAGATTAGACGCAGCCACAACGTTTATTATCACATCCGGGGTATGCTCTGTCAGATAACGGCGCACATACAATTCCTCAGGGGAATATGCTGTAAGTGAATATGTGCCGGGCAAGTCAATGATATTGAGAGTATAGCCCTTATACTGCATCTTCCCTATCTTGGCATCTACAGTCACACCACTGTAGTTACCTACATGCTCGCACGCACCTGAGGCGATATTAAATAGCGAAGTCTTTCCGCAATTTGGATTACCGATCAGGGCTACATTTATCGTGTGTCGGTGACCATGGTATTCACGTTCAGCAGTGCAACTACTATCTGTGCACTCCTCAACAACACCCGACACATCGATATTTATCATCTCAGAAGAATCATCAACCTTCAGAACTTCGATCATTTCGGCTTCAGACGTACGCAAAGATACTTCATACCCCATAAGCATATATTTAATGGGATCACGCAGCGGCGCATGAAGGATCACCTTTAACAGGCGCCCCTTCACAAACCCCATCTCTATCATACGCTTACGAAAAGCTCCATGGCCCAAAATCTTGACGACCACACAACTTTCACCGGTTTTCAGTTCCGACAGACGCATTCTTCAACAAGAGACTCTACAAACCAGCAGTTTGATTTTACTTCATTCGCGCCTCAAGCAGCTGTGCCATTTCACCGGCAAGCTTTGCAGCCTCATGAGCAGCAGCCTCGGCAAAATCTTCCCCTGCTGAAGCATAGATGATACCTCGCGATGAATTGACTATCAGACCGCAGTCATCAGTCATGCCATATTGAGCGACTTCCTGCAAACTGCCACCTTGTGCACCGACACCGGGAACGAGTAAGAAACTATCGGGAGCGATAGCTCTGATGTCAGCAAACATCTTACCCTGGGTAGCACCCACGACATACATCATTTCATCGGGTGTTGCCCATGTCTGAGATGTAAGTATAACATTCTCAAACAAGCGCTTGCCATTCTCCTCTAAATTCATTTGAAAATCATGGCTACCCTTGTTTGACGTAAGAGCAAGAAGAATTACCCATTTGCCATCATAGCCTAGAAATGGTTTAACACTGTCTTCGCCCATATAAGGTGCTACTGTCACTGCGTCGACATCAAGATGCTCAAAAAAACTGCGGGCATAGAGTTTGGAGGTATTACCGATATCTCCGCGTTTTGCATCTGCGATAATCATAATCTCAGGATACTTTTCGCGGATATACTTTACGGTAGCCTCAAAAGCTTCCCAACCTTTCACTCCGTCGGCCTCATAAAATGCCAGATTGGGCTTATACGCAATTGCATACGGAGCAGTGGCATCAACGATAGCTTTATTGAATGCCAATATAGGATTCTCCGAACTTGCAAGTAAATGTGCGGGTATTTTATTAATGTCAGTATCAAGCCCTACACAAAGAAATGATTTCTTTGCGCGGATCTGATTTACCAAAAATTCACGTGTCATAAGTTTGAGTATTTATTATTGATTTATAATTCTGCAGCCTTTAACTTCTCAGCATTCTCAGCAATGATAAGATGGTCTATAACATCTTGTATGTCACCATCGACAAATGCCTGAAGATTATATATTGTGTAATTTATGCGGTGATCGGTAATTCGCCCCTGCGGATAATTATACGTGCGAATCTTAGCTGAGCGATCTCCGGTAGACACCATCGTTTTACGACGCGATGCTATGTCATCAACATATTTTTGATGCTCCTTGTCATAGATAAAAGTGCGAAGACGACTCAATGCGCGCTCTTTGTTCTTGGGCTGATCTCGGGTCTCCGTACACTCTATGAGAATTTCCTCAGTAACACCTGTGTTGGGATTGCGCCAGTTGTAACGCAGACGCACACCCGACTCCACTTTATTTACATTCTGGCCACCGGCACCGCCACTACGGAAGGTATCCCATTTTATCTCGCCTTCATTGATCTCCACATCAAATGGCTCAGCCTCAGGTAGAACAGCAACCGTTGCAGCTGACGTGTGTACTCGCCCCT
>CAZAME010000002.1:0-66439 GCA_964486445.1 uncultured Bacteroides sp.
GCATTTGAGTCGGGATAGTGTGAATCAGTGGAAAACAATATTGTTAATGACCTCACTGCCGGCGGCTTCGTTGAGATGGCGGATGAGGGTGGCGCGGTGAAAGGCGAGCTCGTTTTTTAGGGCAGCTGAGGAGATAGCCACGTGGAGAGTGCCGTTGTCGACCCATCTGCGTGTGGTATGTCGGTTGATGAGTGGGCCGACAACTTCGGGCCATAGGTAGCACAGGCGCTGATTGGCGTATGACTCGCCGGCGCCGCTGGCGGCAATGGCGCGGGCAATGATGTCTCCTACGTGTTCGGCTTCGCGGCGTTTCATTGCTTGGTGTCAAGGGGGGTGAAGACTCCGTGATCTACGGCAAATTGCCGGCTGTCGGCATCGGGAATGCCGGCGACGATGGCGTCGAGGTGCAGACGGTTGGTGTCGGTGACGAATATCTGGCCGAAGTCGCGACGGGCCACGATCTGCATAATACGGCTCACGCGGCTTGCGTCGAGTTTGTCGAAGATGTCGTCGAGCAGAAGGAGTGGCTTCATTGCGGCAACTTCTGCGAGAAATTCATATTGAGCCAGTCGGAGGGCTATAGAGTAGCTCTTTGCCTGACCTTGCGATGCAATGCGCCGGACTGGCAATGCGCCGAGCGACATGGCAATATCATCGCGGTGCGGCCCTGTGGTGGTGTGGCGTATTATGCTGTCGCGCCGGCGATTGTCGTGGAGTGCGCGGGCCAGGGCCTCCGGATTTCCGGCAGTGCCTTCGGCAGCCGGGGCGTATGCAAGCTCGACAGAGTCTTCGTCGGGAGCGATGTCGGTGTAATAGCGCTGGAAAATATGGCTGAGTTTCTCTATCTGTGAGGCTCTGCGGGCTGCAATGTCGGCGCCGGCAAGGGCCATGGTCATCTCAACGGCGTCATAGAGCGCATCGTTTATCTGCCCTTCGCGGAGCATTGAGTTGCGCTGCTGGAGAGCTTTGTCGTATCTGATGAGCCGCTCGAGGTAGGTGGCATCGCCTTGAGAGATGACAATGTCGATGAAGCGCCGGCGTTCTTCGCCAGTGCCGCTGATAAGATCCATGTCGCGGGGCGAGATCATGACTAAAGGGAGCAGGCCTATGTGCTCGCTCAACCGCTTGTATTCCTTGCCTCCACGGCGGAACGACCGGCGGCGCCCCTGCTCGATGCCGGCGGCAATGACTTCCTCGGTGCCTCGGCGTGTGTAGCGCCCCTCGAGCATGGCAAAAGTGTCGCCCCGGTGTATGAGCATGGCATCCTGCACCCCCGAGAAGCTCTTGCAGAATGACAGATAATAAACGGCGTCGAGCAGATTGGTCTTACCCATGCCGTTGTCGCCGAGCAGACAGTTGAGTTTGGGCGAAAACTGCAGCTGAGCTTGTGAGATATTCTTAAAGTTGTGTATGTTAAGGCTGTGAAGAATCATTGTGCATTGTGCTTTTATCGGCCGATCGCCGAGTAGACAAATCCTTCGCTCTCCACTTCCTCGCGATCATATATGTTGCGGCCGTCGACAATCACCGGTTTGCGCATGAGTTTGCGCATCACTGGCCACGACGGCATGCGGAAGAGCTTCCACTCTGTCATCAGTGCGAGGGCGTCGGCATCGACAAGGGCGTCATACATGTCTTTTGCATACTCTACGCTGTCGCCCAGACGTCGGCGGCACTCATCCATAGCCACCGGGTCGTAGACACTCACGTGTGCTCCGGCTTCAAGCAACTTATTGATTACCACCAATGCCGGTGCTTCGCGCATGTCGTCGGTCTCAGGCTTGAAAGCCAGTCCCCACAAGGCTATCTTGCGGCCTGCGAGGTCGTCGCCAAGGCTGGTGAGCAGTTTGCGGTAGACAATGCCTTTCTGATGCTCGTTGGTAGCCTCCACGGCTTCTATGACACGCATAGGACAACCGTGTTCGCGGCCGGTGTGTGCCAGAGCCTTCACGTCTTTGGGAAAGCAGGAGCCACCATAGCCGCAGCCGGCATAAAGGAATTTATTGCCTATGCGGGCGTCTGTGCCGATGCCTTTGCGCACCATGTTTACGTCGGCGCCAACTTTGTCGCAAAGATTGGCGATGTCGTTCATGAATGATATGCGTGTGGCAAGCATGGCATTGGCTGCATATTTTGTCATTTCGGCCGATGGGATGTCCATGAAGTAGACGCGGAAGTTGTTGGTGAGGAAGGGGCGGTAGAGTTTGCTCATGACTTTCTTGGCGCGCTCGCTCTCCACACCCACGACCACACGGTCGGGCGACATGAAGTCTTTGATTGCCGCACCTTCCTTGAGAAATTCGGGGTTTGATGCAACCTCGAAGTCGATATTCTGGCCTCGACGATCTAATTCCTCGAGTATTGCGGCTTTAACCTTGAGCGCGGTTCCCACCGGTACGGTAGACTTGGTGACGAGCAAGGTATATTTATTGATGTTGCGGCCGAATTCGCGGGCAACATCAAGCACATGTGTCAGGTCGGCCGATCCGTCGTCGTCGGGCGGAGTGCCCACAGCCGAAAATACAACCTCAACATTGTCAAGACACTCAGCCAATGATGTGGTGAAGTGCAGACGGCCAGCCTGCACGTTGCGGCGTACAAGATCATCGAGTCCGGGCTCATAGATGGGGATGTCGCCCCGCAGAAGGCGCTCGATTTTGTTGCGGTCTATGTCGACGCAGGTCACGTCGACGCCCATCTCTGAGAAGCAAGCTCCCGAGACAAGACCCACATATCCGGTTCCAACGATGGCTATATTCATATTCAGTGATAGATTGCTGAGGTTGAAGTTCTTATTTATTGGATGTGCTTTATGTATTCTTTGGCGCGCTCATATTCCTCATGCACTCCGATGTCGAGCCAATAGCCTGTCAACGGATAGCGCACGACTTTCTTGCCTTGCGAGACAAGCAGTTCGATGAAGTCAGTGGCATTGAAGAATGTGTCGGAGGGGATAAGGTTGAGCAACTCAGCGCGTATCAAGTAAATGCCTGCATTGGCATAGTAGTTATAAGTCGGTTTTTCGAGCACGCCGCGCACATCGCGGCCATCGAGCTCAAGCACGCCGTAGGGTACTGAAAAAGAGTAGGGTATTGCTGCAACCGACATGTCGGCGTCGTGCTGCTTGAAGTGGAGATAAAAGCTCTCGTAGTTGAGATTTGTCAGTGCGTCGGAGTTTGTGAGTAATACGGTGTCGTGGGCAAATGGGGCTGCCAGTTGCAGCGAGCCGATTGTGCCGAGAAACCGTGGTTCCTCCACGCAACGCACCTGCACGCCACGGACAGGTTTGGCGAAGTGCTCTATGAGTTGCTCGCGCAGGTAGTTGACAGTGACGCTGATATCGCTTATGCCATAGTCAATGAGCGAGTCGATTATATGGTCGATGATGGCGCGACCGCCGAGAGGAAGCAGCGGTTTTGGCGTGGTGGCAGTGAGTGGGAGCAGGCGCTGGCCTTTGCCGCCGGCCATGACGACTGCATCTATGGGCAGACAGCTTTTCTGCACTTTGAGGTTTACGGCATCGATGACTCTGCGTTGGCTATCGAGCACCGGAAGGAGTTCGATGTCGAGTGGGCGCATACGGGCAATCTGCTCAACATCTATATTGTCTTTCTCGAGAGAATGAAACCGTGTGTTGGCAACCGACATTACGGGACTGTGCAGGTCGAGCCCCTCGACAAGGCGGCGTCGGATGTCGCCGTCGGTGAGAGTGCCGAGGATGTGTCGGTCTTCATCGACAACAAACAGAGTCTGGGCTTTTGAGGCACCGAAAGTGTTGAGCACGCGCAGTGCGGTCAATACATCGGCGTGGCTGCTAATCAGGTAGGTAGAGAGTTGGGTCGGTGTCATAAGACTATCTGTTGGCCTGCGTCGAAATCTTTGGTTGCAGTGAGTGTTAGGATTTTATCCCACAGCAAGGGCGAGATTCCGGAGCCCGGTCTGCGGGTAGTGATGTTTTCTTCGGTGAATGGTTCGCCTTTGGCTATGTGACGAGCAGCCACGATGCTCTTGCGAGCTACTGCGCGGTTGGCAGCCTCAGACGGGGTGACACGTTTTGTTGCTGTGCCGAGTGCCAATTCTATGTTGCGTATTGCCTCAACCATGTCTTTGAGTTGGTGTGGGAGCAATGATGCCTTGTGGTCGGGGCCAGGCAGTGAATGATCGAGAGTGAAGTGTTTCTCAATAACGGTGGCGCCGAGAGCCACAGCTGCCACGGGCACTTCTATGCCCTGAGTGTGGTCGGAGTAGCCTACAGGGAGCCTGAACCGATGGCTCATTTCAACCATAGCCCGCAGATTTACATCAGTCATTGGAGTGGGGTACATCGTGTTGCAGTGCAATAATGTCACAAGATGCATCGGTTGGCCGGCAGCTTCAAGCACGTGTAGGGCAGCCTCTATGTCGGAGTCATCGCACATGCCGGTCGACATTATCACGCGAGCACGTTCAGCGGCAATGCGCCTCAGGTATGGCACATTGGTTATTTCGCCAGATGGTATCTTCCAGAAGTCGAGTTTCAGAGACGACAGAAATTCGGTGCTAATGTCATCGAAAGCCGTAGACATAAATTTTATGTTTCTTTTACGGCAATGATCGATGAGTGCAAAATGGTCGTCACGGCTGAGTTGCAGGCTGCGAAGCATGTTGAGCTGACTGTCGTTGCTGCCAGTGTTGGCTTTCTGATAATCGGCCATTGCTGCGTCGGCGCCAACAAGTTTTGAGGCTTCGAAGGTCTGGAATTTCACATAGTCGGCTCCGGCGTCAGCGGCAGCATCAACAAGACGCTTTGCCATGTCAAGACTACCGCAGTGGTTTACTCCGGCTTCGGCGATGATTAAAGTATGTGTGCCAGATGGGTCGGTCATGTGAGATTACATTTTCTGATCGAGATTTCGCCCTTTTTCTTCGTGCTCAAAGTTAGGCAGATAGTTGCGCAGAGCTTCCACAATTTCTGCTTTTGTGAAGTCGGGGCGGGCGAATATGGCTTGTAGTTCGGCGAAAAATGCGTCGATTTCAGCCGGAGTGCGGTGTGCAGATTCCTCTATTACTCCAAGACTGGTAAATCTGTCCATATCGGTCTTCTCGCCATTGACAAAGAACTCTTCATAGTCCTTCTCGCCAGTGGTGTCGCTGTTGAAGTATACCACCGGATATTTGTGTGAGTCGGCAGGCATGTCGGCCGCATAGCATCGAGCCTCTTCGTCGGTGGCGCATTCAACTTTTTCATATCCAAGGGCATCGAGGAGCCTGTCGCAAATAGTTGAAAAAGTGAGCATAGACTCACTGCCGAGTTTCGGGAAGAAAATCTCGCCGTTGCGCCCAAGAATGCAGGCAAGCAAGCATATCTCACCGCTTTCGCGCGGCGACACGAAATAGCGGCGCACATCGCGAGGGGCGGCGAGGGGCTGTTTCTTCATGAGGCGTTCAAGAAATCCGGCCGGTAGAGAGCCGTTTGAGAAAGCCACATTGGCAAATCGGGCTGTTGTGACTTTGAATGCATCTGATGCTGCCATTATCATATCCTCCATCACACGCTTGCTTGCCCCCATGATATTCACCGGATTGGCGGCTTTGTCGGTGGACACGCAGAAGAAGTGGCGTGGCGGATATTGGCGGAGCAGTTCGAGCAGTTTTCTGGCTTTCAGCAGATTGTTCTGAAGCAATGCCTGTACCGAGTAGCGGTCTTTCTCGCTGCGCACATGCTTGTGAGCCGAGAAGTTGGCTACAATGTCAAAACCGCCTTCGTCGGCAAAGATACGCCCGGTTATGGGGTCGGCAAAATCGAGTGTATATGTGCGGTATTCATCGGGCACATACATGCCATGAGTGCTTCGCAGGTCGCGCGTAAGTTCAGCGAGACCATTTTCGTTGAGGTCAATAACCACAAGCGAAGCGGGGCGGAAGGGGAGGAGGGCGCGGATAAACGATGACCCTATGGATCCGGCACCACCGATGACAAGCACTTTGCTGCCTTCTATCTCGTGGCTGAGCGCTGCCGTGTTGTCGGCAATGTCAGCAGCAAACATACTGCCTTTGCGGCCGGTGACAGCAGTGTCTATGAATTGTTCGATATTTATCATAGCTCGAAAGCGATTTTTTCAACAAGCAAAGTTACCAAAAAACCGCGAGATACTCCCCATAGCCGCCATAAAAACGAGCTGATGAGCTATGATTTTAACTACTGAAATTATACAGGTGATTATTTGAGGCGTTTATCGATAATCGGTGAGTAGTCGAAGTGGTCGGGGATGGAGATGACAACGATATAGACACGGCCGCCGTCGACGCCGGGCCGGTCTTCGATGCGTTGTTGCATGATAATTTTGCGGGTGTTGCGCTCATTGAGCACATGTATAGTCTGGTTGACAATGCGAGTGCCCATGCCGGTGCCACGAGCCACTGCAGCGCCTTCCATGTTTCCGTTGTTAGTGACGGTGATGATGTGTCGGTCTCCGTCGCGAGTGATGTCGAGCCACAGGTGCCGCTCGCCTTTATATCCGCGCAGGCCGTGCTTGATGGCGTTTTCTACAAATATCTCTATAAACATCGATGGGCCCATGCGACTGGTGTCGACATCGTCGGCAATGTGTTTATGGAATTGGAAACTTTCGGTATTGGCATGTTGCAGAAAATCAATGTATGTGTCAACAAAGTCAAGTTCTTCGCCGAGACTGATGACAGGGTGTTCGGCGAGCTCGAGATTGCGTCGGATCAGGCCCACAAAGCGGTCGATGCGATCATTTGACAAAGATTCGCCTTCAGCCAATGCATTGTTGATGGTGTTGAAGACGAAGTGAGGCGAAATGCGGTTGCGTGTGCTCTCGAGGCGCATAGACATGAGGGATGCACGCATTTCGTCGGCCAACTGGCGCCGGCGCAAGGTCTGATATAGCGAGAAGGCGCATAAAGCGAGCAGGGCAAACACAGCTACGGCTACTATAATCCATGTGAGTGACCGCAATTGCAGAATCTCTTCATGTTTTCGGGCGACTTCAAGATTTGAGTTCAGCACTATGGTGTCCTGCATATATCTGTATTGAAGTTCGTCGGCATACTGGCGGGTGTGCTCGTCTGTGAGGCGGGTCTCAATATCATGGAGCCGACGAGTGCTCTCGAGAGCGCGTGCATAGTTGCCATCGGCCGCATAGAGGTCGGCGAGACGGCCAAGATGAACTGCCTGATAGCGTGGAGGCATACCGGCTGTGTCAGCACTCACGCGCTCGAGCAATTCCCTTGCCTCAGCCAGTTTGCCTTGTCGCAGGGCAAGCGCGCCTTTGAGACTCGTGAGGTAAAATATCTGTGAGGGATCCTGCACGCCCATAGCTGCGAAGGCTTCTGTGCCTTCGTCGATGTATCGTGCAGCCGAGTCAATGTCGCCATCAAGCATGAGCGACTCACCGAGATTTACCAAAGACATGGATGTCAGAAATGGATCGCCTGTAGAGGTGGCGATCTCCAGAGCTTGCGCAAAGTTGTCGGCAGCGTCTTTGTAGTTGCCACGGTAATACATGCTGTTGCCAAGCACAGAGTGATAGAAAAAACGTGTATAAACCGGATAGTCGGAGCGCCGCTCGCGGTGAAGTGCGAAGTATCGGTCGGCTTCGGCGTAGTTGCCCATAGCCGAGTAAACTTCGGCAAGATTTAGCATAAGCGATCGTTGACCATTGTAGCCTGTAGAGTCGGCAAGCGCCACAGCACGGCGCAAGTGTGTGGCGGCTTCGGGAAGCTTTCCTAATGCCTGGCAAAAGTCGCCGAGAGCGACTTCGTCTTCTATAGCCAGCAGAGAGAATCCATTGGCTAATGCTGTGTTAAGTGCGGTGGTTGTGTGTTGGCATGCTTCTTCGTTATCGCCCAGCAGATTGTTGTCAACGCCAAGAGTGCGGTAATAGAATTCACGAAACAGCGGAGGCGTGTCATCGGCGTCGGCAAACACTCTGCATTCTGTCAACAGAGAGTCGTGTGTTGTGTGATCGCCCTTTACAAGCGACGCCATTGCATAGACGGTTTTGGCGTATGCATGGGCGTATGCCGGCCGGTCAGCGTCATTGATAATATTTTCGCACACCATAGCTACGCTGTCGGGAGTTGAGTATAGAGCTACTCCGAGCGAGCGCATAATCGAGTCGGTGATGGCGATTTCGCCATACTCTTGATGCTGATGACTGTTATCGGTGTGAGAGCATGCGGACCATACGCAAAGCAGGATCGTAGAGATAATGAATGTGTGTATCTGTCGTAGTGCTGACATAAATGATGAATGTGTGTTATCTTATTTTCTTGACTATGTGTGTGAAACCTGATCGGCTATTGTTTTTCACATGCAAAGATAGCACTTTTATGTCAAAAATCAACCTGTGGGGCAAATTGAACTCAATGGCCCCCTCATGTGTTATAACTATGAAACAATAAAAAGGGATAATAATCAAAAACATAGAATTATGAACAACTTCGACGAAATTATCAAAAGCTCGACTCCTACTCTGGTCGATTTCTTTGCAACCTGGTGTGGCCCATGCAAGATGCAGGCTCCTATCCTCGAACAAGTTAAAGAGAAAGTAGGCGACAAGGCCACTATCATAAAGATTGACGTAGACGCTAACCGCGAACTTGCCGCACGTTATCGCGTGCAGTCGATCCCTACGCTGATCATGTTTAAGAACGGTGAGCCGGTATGGCGTGGTGTAGGTCTTCAGCAGGCCGCAGTGCTTGAGGAGAAAATATATGACCACCAGCATACCAAAAGCGACGAAGAGTTCGGCAAATAATCAGCCTTTATGGCAGTAAGAGCCGACTAAGAAGACATATCCTGATATATGGAATACACACAAAAACAAAGGGCATCCGCGCGTGCGTGATGCCCTTTGTTTTTGTGTGATTTGGCTCTGTTATTTCTCCCGGAGGACTATCGAGGCCGAGTTAAACTCATAGCTTGCGTCGGATATTGCCATCAGTGCATCCCAAGATGTGGGGGCATAGATTGAGCGTGGATAGCGCTCGGTGACGCGTACGACAACTGTGTTGTCGACGAGTTCGGCAGAACTGTTGAAGGTTGCTTCTTTGAAAATGATAGAGCGGTTGAGGTCTTCAAGGCTCTCGGGAACAAGTTCATAACCTTCGGGAATTTCAAATCTTATTGTGATGTCGAAGCGCTCGGGTGAGTCGCGCAAGATGCTCACGTCGCGCTTGCGTTGTGCTCCTTTTATCTGTTGCTGCTCAGATATGAACAGACCTAAATTCACCATAAGATTGTCTCCTGCATGTGTGACAGCATCCTGCACAGTGCCTTTGAAAGTCACTTTTACATCAGCGCTATCCGGGGTGACTCCGTAAGAATCAACTGTGTATGATTTTAGTGCGCAGTCTTTGCCACCCCACATATTCTTGGAAATTTTTTCAGCAAACTTTTGGCGTGCTGTGATAGTGCGGAGTTCGTTATGCATATCTACCTTCATAGTCATAGGCTTGACACCGAGATATTTCTCAAGTCGGGTGATTGCCGCCTTTTCTGACACAAGGGGTGTGAGGATGCCCTTCTGCGCACCGGTGACTGTCATTTGTGTTGTTACTGAGAGCAGATCATCGGTGTCGTTATCTGTGTCGAGGGATACGTCTGAAACCAGATATACAGTATTAGCCATTGCATTCGTTGCCGGCAGATTGCCGTTGACGAGCATGGCCTGAATGTTCTCTGATTCGGGGCGGCCGTTGAACTTCCAATAGCTTTCGCGGTCGAAGCTTTCACGCATTTCTCCCGGCAGTCGCATGATATTTGTGTTGCTGAAATAGCAGCTGTCGCCAACCATGACGATGTAGTCGGGTTCGTCGAAGCGGATCATCTTGTCGATGGGCACGTTGTTGCGCGAAGATGTGACACCAACGCCGTATGGTATCTGCACATGAAGTTTCTCAAGCGTTTTATAATATTGTAGGGCAAAACTCAGGCCACCGTAGCGATTGCCTTGCTTGATCATCGCATATTTGAGTGCCATATACGCCAGGTCGGCAAGCTGTCGATCGCTTAATTGACCATTGGCTTTGAGCCAGTTGTTGACAATAGAGGCGGCTTCGTCGGCGCATTTGTAGTCGGGACGGAGCGATGCCATGTATGATGCTATGTCAGACAAGAGATAGTGAGAGTTTGTGTGGCGGATGCCTCCGGGGCGCGCCGACTTGGGCACAAATTCCAATCGGGCTTTGTTGTTGAGGATGTAGAAGCGCAGGAAGGGCATCTGTCGAGCCGACTTGAAGTAAGGCATCTCCTCGTCGAGCGAGTCCATGTTTTCAAGCTCGAGGAAGAAGCGGTTTTTGCCTTCGATCATCGTGAAGCTGGTGAGCTGCGGAGCGCCGTTGTAAGCGCCGTATTCTACGGCCAGCTCAGGAGCGGTGCGGAAGTCAATAGTGAAGTTGCGTGTGGGGTAGGATGCGAGGAAGGATACATCTATATCTTTCATTGACAATTCGTCGAGAAAATACTCGTCGTAGTAAAAGAAATCAAGAATGTCGCCGGCAAGGAGACCCGGAATAGCAATTTTATATTCAGAGTCTTTTTCGTTTTTCTTACCCTCGGTGACAGTGACAGCTTCGTTGATGTCCACTTCGTTCACTGTGCCGTCGGGCTTGATGATACGAGCGCCGAAGGCATGTTTGGTCCAGATTATGGTGAATCCGTGGAGGTCTTTTTTTTGTGGTGCGTCAATCGAGAATTCAGTGAATTTCTCCACGGCCGAAGCATCGTTGAGTTTTATCATGTTGCGGCGGAGGTGCGTAGACTTGATGGCATTTGATGTGGCAATGCCGGCGGTGCGGAGTTTTGATGCGTCGGAACTTTGGTCGTAGTCGGCCACAAGACTGTTGTAGCGGGCTATATATACAGCCGACTGATTCTGGAATATTGAGTCCGATAGATCGGCATTGGGATTAAACTGAGGCAAATCCATTGCCCATACTTTTTGAGCGGCTTTCTTGAAAAACTTCTTGTCGATGTCGGCTCTGGCAGCAAATGTTGCTGTCAGTACCATGACAAGTGCTGCTCCCAGTCGGATACTTACATTACACAATCTTTTCATGACGGTGGATATGAGTTTGGTTTATGATTTTTCGCGGTTGATTATTCTGCTTCCTTGAGGACAATGTTTGCCGAGCATGCACGGTTGAGCTGCTTGATTTCGGCGTTGAATTGTTTTATGTCATCAACGCCGACAATGCCTCGGCGAGTGATGAGAGTGAGTGTACGCACCACACTGCGGCCATCGGGCGAAATCTCGTTGTCTACTTTGGCGCTTACCCATTTATTATTGATTTCTGTGCCTGAGGGCAGTTTGTCAGCTACCATACCTTCAGGCACATTGAGGGTGATGACTATCACTGTTTTGTCGGTAGACTCCATCATGCCGGGCGTTTTGCGGTCGGAGGGGGTAAAGCGTAAGTTTAATATATTGGGCGCTGGATTGATGTCGACTATCATCTGTTTGCCAGCTCGCTTTATTGCACCGGTCTGCTCTACAGTGCCTTCGATGACTATGGCATTTGCAGTATCAGAGCAAGTGGCCGAGCGAGTGTGGCCACCCTTGATGCGGCGGCTTAGAACATGCTCATAAAGGTCATTTCGCTTTGCCGGGGCAGTGTCGTCGACTGAAGAAATGAAACCTTTGCGTTTCATGCCAGTAATTGTAATACTTCCGGTGTAGGAGAGTGTCGAGGTGTCAGGGATGATGTTTACGGTCCATGCCGTGCTGTCGGTATATAATTCAGGGCGACATTTTGGGGTTTCGCCGATGATGTAGTTATCGGCGTCGCCTTCGATGATGGTCTGCACACCCGATTCAGCCACGGCGAGTTCACCCGGAGAAGTGTATTTGAGTGTTCCGTCGATATAAGTTATGGAGTCGCCATTGACTACGGCGGCAATCATGTGGTTGCCCGATGACACGTTGGGCACATCGGTCCAGCGGGTGTCGATGACGTCGGTGCCGAGCCATACTCTGCGCGCATCTATGCCCAGCGAGCATAGCATTTCCTTGATGAGCGAGGCACTGCCTTTGCAGTCGCCGTAGGCTTTACGCAGAACTTCTGAGGCAAGATCGGGTTTCTGACCGAGCTCGCCGTTCTCAACAGCCACGTATCGTACTGTGTTATGCACAAAATCGGTGATGGCCTTTATGCGCTCTTCGTCGGTGTTGCAGTCTTTAGTAATCTCGCGAGCTTTAGCGGCCACTTCTGCAGCACCGGGATCATCTTTGGGAATATAGCTGTAGAGATATTTATATAATTCGTCGGTGTTTTTGAAATGACCGAGCACAATAATCTCGGGCACAGTCAGATGCAACGATGGAGAATCGGAGTATGATTTGGGCTTCTTCAGGTCTTTGTAGGTATACTTGACATAGAGCGTGTTGTTTTTTTCCTCGGTTGTTTTCACAAACATGCTGTCGGGGAAACGGTGGTCAACAAGAGTATATCGCTCAGCGAGTGAGGATGGAATCTCGAAGATCATTTCTCCGTTCTCAACGTCGTAATGTTCGATTATCATGACGCCGGGGAAAAACTCGGGCTTATGGTAGGTGCGTTTATATGTGACATCGCGCGTAGCACCGGCTTTTTTTATCTCAGCAGTCATGATGCAAGCCTTTGCGTCGTCGAAGAAAACGTCGTCTGAGATATAAGAACCGAAGTGTTTCTCATCACCTGATGTCTTGTCGATTGTTATGAAGTCATTATAATAAGCAAGCACGGCGGCAGTAGCGTCTTTTTTGTTTGCTCTCAATGTTATCTTGGAAGTATGCTCCACGCGGTCGAGCGCAGTGCCACTTTTGTCGGGCACGAACTTATATGTGTCAGATATGTTCTGAATCACCACAGGGTCAGTGAGGGCAGCTGTTGCAGAGGCTGCTCCGATAAAAAACAGCAACAGAACTACTAAGTTCTTCACAGTATATAATCTCATAGGCACAATGTTTATTTTACAAAGATATGTATATCATATCAGAAATGCAATATCACACAGCGCATTTGTGCGTATTCCCTACTTTTTTTATTGTTGCCATTATATATAGTAACAGGATGTCGCGCTATTATTGAGCGACATCCTGTTGTAAATTTATAGAGTTATATCGGTTATTTTCCGGAGTGAGTGGCGGGGAGCTCGCGCGAAGGTTCGTCGAGCAGACCGCGGTTGCGCAGCAGGGCGTCAACACTGGGTTCATGACCGCGGAAGTTGATATACAGCTCCATGGGGTCGCGGCTACCGCCCATTTCCAGAATGTTCTCGCGGAAAGCCTTAGCTGTGGCAGGGTCAAAAATGCCCTTTTCAGCGAAGAGTTCAAATCCGTCGGTGTCAAGTACTTCGGCCCACAGATAGGTATAGTAGCCAGAGGCATAACCGTCGCTGCCGAAAACGTGCTTGAAGTAGGGTGAGCGGTAGCGGAACTGCACCTCTGAGGGCATGCCAAGTTCTTGTGCCACTTTGCTTTCGAAAGCGTCTACGTCAATCACATCGCCCTGGGCTGGGTTGAGTTTACCCCACTGCAGGTCAAGCAGCGCAGCGCCGGCAAGTTCGGTGGTGCTGAAGCCCTGATTGTGTGTCGAGGCAGCCTGCAGCTTGCGCACGAGTTCGTCGGGGATAAGTTCGCCGGTGAGGTAGTGTGTGGCATACTCCTTGAGCAGTTCAGGCTCAAGAGCCCAATGCTCGTGAATCTGCGAAGGCAACTCCACGAAGTCGCGGTCGACGTTTGTGCCGCTCTGGCTGCGATATTTAGCGCGGCTCAGCATGCCGTGAAGGCCGTGGCCAAACTCATGGAACATAGTCTCGACCTCGTCGAGAGTGAGCAGAGCCGGAGTGTCGCCACTGGGGCGGCTGAAGTTGCCTACGTTATAGACCACCGGGCGCGATGCAGTGCCGTCTTCGTCGATCCACGAGCCTTTGAGTTCCTCCATCCATGCACCCTGGCGCTTGCTTGCGCGGGGGAAGTAGTCGGTCATAAACACAGCCACGTGCTCGCCGTTGTCGTCGGTGACGTCATAGACCTTGACTTCAGGATGATATTTCGGAGCATCGGGCAGTTCGGTGAAGTTTACACCGTAGAGCTTCTTTGCCATGGTGAAGATGCCCTTTCGCACGTTGTCGAGTGAGAAATATGCGCGAACCTCGTCTTCATCGAGGGCATATTTGTCGCGACGAACTTTCTCGGCATAATAATAGTAGTCATACGGAGCAATGGTGATGCCGGCACCTTCGCGATCGGCCAAAGCCTGCATTTCGGCAACTTCGTCGTGCACACGTTTCACGGCCGGTTTCCATATCTGCATCAGCAGATTCTCAGCAGCCTCGGGTGTCTTTGCCATGACATTGTCTGTCATATAAGAGGCAAAATCTTTGAATCCAAGTAATTTAGCCTTCTGAGCACGCAGCTTCACGATGTCGGCTATGACAGGGCGGTTGTCATATTCGCCGGAAAATGCCAGAGTAGTATAGCCTTCATACATGCGGCGGCGCAGGTCGCGGTTGTCGGCGTATTGCAACAATGGCAGGCGCGACGGAGCATGCAGTGTGAACACCCATTTGCCTTCATAACCACGTGCTTTGGCCTCGTCGGCAGCTTGAGCGATGCTTGATGCCGGCAGTCCGGCCAGGGATGCGCTGTCGTCTACCACGATTTCAAAAGCGTTGGTGGCGTTGAGCAGATTTTTGTTGAACTTGAGGTATAAGTCGGTCAGGCGAGTGTTGATCTGTTTGAGAGCTTCCTGGTCGGCGTCGCTCAGCAGGGCACCGTTGCGTGTAAAGTTTTTGTATGCAGTCTCCACGGCGCGACGCTGTGCTACATCATAACCGGCATTGTCGCGGTTGTCATAAAGTTGTTTTACGCGCGCGAAGAGTCGGCTGTCCATCATCACGCCATCCTGATGAAGTGAGTAGAGAGGCATCGCTTCTTCGGTGACTGCTACAAGTTCGGGAGAGGAATTGGTCTCGTTGAGCGACATGAGCACGCGCATTGTGCGGTCAAGCAGATCTCCCGACTTTTCCATTGCCAGAATGGTGTTGTCGAATGTTGGTGATTCAGGATTTGTGGCAATCTTCTCGAGCTCGGCTTTGTGCTGAGCGATACCAGCGCGAATTGCGGGCATATAGTCGGTTATGGCGATGCTCTCAAACGGAGGGATAGCGAAACGGTCGGGGTAAGGTTTTACAAAAGGGTTGTCTTTCAGGCAACCTTCGCCGTGTTTGTGCTCGCCGCCGCATTTGTGGTCGGCGCCGCAGTTGTCGGCCATCGCTGTGGAGCCGCCAATGAAGCAGGCAGCAGCCAGGAGCAAGAAGTGGGGTTTCATAAGCATGATTGTTTATTGATGATTTTGTTGATTTTTATTTCGGTTGATTAAGAAACTCAAATATTGTGACAAGCGGATAGTGATCGCTGTTGCGGTTGTCGTGGCGCCCGCACGACAACGCCCGCAGGTCACCGCGATAAAGCGTGTGGTCAATGCGGAAGGGGAATATGCGCCGGTTGTAAGTCACCATAGGGCCGAAGCCCGCCGTGGAGTAGGCGCTCGACATGCCACCACCGGCCTTGGATATAGTGCGCAGAGTGTAGCTGCCCGGTACATCATTGAAGTCACCTGTGACTATGACATTGCGGCAGGGGTGGGCATTGATAAAAGCGACCAGAGAATCAGCATCGATGGCTCTTTGCTCGTTGGCATGCACCACTTTGTCGAGGAGTAACGACCGTGCCTCTTTAAGTTCGCTTCTGTTGGCATCGAGATTCGCCACATCATTATATAGCTGCTTGTCATCGTCGTTTAAGCCGAATGACCTGAGGTGAACGTTATATATTCTCAGCGTGTCTTGCCTGATGTATACGTCGACTGCGAGAACTGAGTAGCGCAGATCTGATGTCGAGAAGTCATCGAGTACATCAAAAGGCCATTTACTCAGCATCATGTTTTCGGAGTTGCCTGAAAAGAAATGGTAGGGATACTTCTCTTCAAGAGAGTCTATCTGCTGCTGGGTGATGTGTAGTGCTGGTGACGGTGTCATAGCAAAACCTTCCTGTATGGCTGCGATGTCGGCGTCGGTGCTCAATATATGGCTAATTGCCGGATTCACGTCTCCCGGATATGGGTTGTCGGGTAAAAGGGATGTCAGGTGGAATAAGTTGTATGACAGTAGCTTAAATGTGTCGTTGCCCTCCTTTGCACTCTTGCTGAAGTTTAGCGGGCAATAATCAATAGCTGCTCCGCCGCTTAGCACAAGAGCTCCTGCTGCAACCCATGTCGCCCGGCTTCTGCACACCAATCCGATGACCACCAATATTGCCGTGGCTGCCAGCCATGCCGGGCATGTCATTGCCAGCAGGTTCGCAGGTCGCCAATCAGCAGGATTTATGTATCCTGCGTAAGCCGACAAAATCGTGAGGATTGCAACCGGCACGGTTATGCACCAGATAATTACAGATAATATTTTGGAGGGCGATATCCTCATTTTATTCGGCGGCTGACGTCAAACAGTTCTCGCTTTTCATCGGCGGTGAGGCCGGTGTAGCCCGATTTTTTTACTTTCTCGAGGATGGCGTCGAGGCGTCGCTGGTCGGCGTCGGTGAAGGGTTGCTGCTGTGTTTTAGCATTTGTGTGTGCCTTGGTGTCGGCCTTGGCCTTATGCTTGTCGAAACGTTGAAATTTTGGCCGGCGCACCGATTTGCCGGGCTTGAAAAGCTTGCCTATTGCATTGATCCACCCCAATATAGGCATGGCGATGTCGCGGCCCCGACGCAATTGCATGCCATACACGAAGCCCATGATGGCTCCGCCTATATGAGCGTAGCGGCTACCGGCCTGTTCGCCAGTTGAAGTGAGCACAAACAGCACCAAAGCCCCCACAGCTATCCATTTGAGCTTGATCTCGCCAAGGAGCATCATGCGCAGTGGCATGTCGGGGTATATTGTAGCTGCGCCGGTAACGATTGCCATAACTGCTGCCGACGAACCGATGAGTGAAGACCATGCTACATGGTTATCGCCAATGATGTTACATCCTGCGGCAAATGCAGCAGCACCGGCCAGGCCACCGCACACATACAGTACCGCCAGCCTACGCCCGTCGGCAAGCATCATGAATATGCGGCCGAATCCATAGAGCCACAGCATGTTGAAGAGCAGATGAAGCACATCATACTGCGAGAACATATAAATAAGTGGGGTCCAGGGGCGCATGGCAAGCGCGTGTATGTCGGCAGGCATTGCCCACAGACCAAGCCATAAGGAGTCGGGTGAGTTGGTGATGGCGCAGACTGCTTCGCCGGCTTTAAGCAGAACAAACACAAGCACATTCACCGCCACCAACCGTGCGGGCATGCCGGCAGTGCTCCACCACAGCTTTGCTTTATTGAAAGTAGTTGCCATTATTGGTAGCCTGACGTTTCCAAATCAATACAATTATAGCACCGACAAGCATGCCGCCCAAATGTGCGAAGTGGGCGATATTGTCCTGCACGCGACCCATGCCGAGGCCAAACTCAAGCAGAGCATATCCGAGAACAACCCATTTGGCTTTCACAGGCACGGGGATAAACATTATAAACAGCTCGCGGTTGGGGTAGACTAGGGCAAATGCTGCGAGAATGCCGTAGATGGCACCCGAAGCGCCGACTGTAGATCCGTTGACGAGTCCGTTGATTTTTGCGGCCAGCGGGTCGGTGAAATTCATGCCTTGGGATATGGCATCCCAGCCGCGGGAGATGATGTAGTGGAGTTCGTCGGGATTCATGCCTGCGGTGAGCGAGTGGAGCCTGATGGCATATACACCCTCCTGTATCAGTGCCGCGCCAAGACCGCAGGAGATATAGAAGAAAAGGAAGCGCTTTTGTCCGAAGGTCCACTCAAGCGTAGATCCGAATATCCATAAAGCAAACATGTTGAAGAACAGGTGGGTTATGCCTCCGTGGATAAACATGTATGTAAAAAGTTGCGCAGGATTGAATCCCGGCGACGAGAAGTAGTGCAGAGCACCGAGATTCTCGAGCGTCATGACTTTTGACTCAGGGAAAATCGCAGTGAAAAGCCACACTATCACGTTGAGTATGATGAGAGTGCGCGTAACCTGAGGCGTATTTGCAAGAAATGATATTCGTGAATTCATTATATAGTGCAATTGTGTTGATGCTGAATATATAGATTACAAAGTTACGAAAATCTCGACTAATGCGCATCATGCGTTGGGTCAAATAAGTTTTTTTGACGAATTTTGCTATCGTTTTTGCCCGTCGCCCCAGCTTTCAGATAAATTAAGGTAATTTTAATGTCAAGGTCTTAGGTAATGCGCTTAGGAATTGTTAATTTTGCGGAAGATTGCGCATCGTGTGCTGACGATGCAGCTTATCTCAAGCGATGATTTCTAAATACAAACATAAATATATATCAACTTAGTTATGAAAAAAGAGCGCATCCTCGTCACCGGTGGTACCGGATATATCGGTTCGCACACTGTGGTCGAACTGCAGAATGCAGGCTACGACGTAGTCATCATCGATAACCTCTCAAACTCAAATGCCGACGTTCTCGACGGCATCGAGCGCATCACCGGAGTACGCCCCGCTTTTGTTGAGGCAGACTGCACCGACATCAACGCGCTGCGCAAGCTTTTTGTAGACTATCCCGGCATCGCCGGCATCATAAACTTTGCTGCCAGCAAGGCCGTGGGAGAGTCGATGCAAAAGCCCATTCTTTATTACCGCAATAACCTCGGCACACTGCTCAACCTGCTCGACATGATGAGTGAATTTGGCGTAAAAGGTCTGGTCTTTTCATCGTCATGCACCGTCTATGGCGAGCCCGACGAAAATCCTGTCACCGAGGCTGCTCCTATCAAGAAGGCAACTTCGCCTTATGGCAACACCAAGCAGATCTCGGAGGAGATTATCACTGACACAATCAACGCAGGAGCACCATTCAAGAGCGTTATTCTGCGCTACTTCAATCCGGTAGGCGCTCATCCATCGGCCGAGATCGGAGAGCTCCCCAACGGTGTTCCTCAGAACCTCATTCCATATCTCACCCAGACCGCTATTGGTATCCGCAAGGAACTCAGCGTCTTTGGCGATGACTATGACACTCCCGACGGTTCATGCATCCGCGACTACATCAATGTGGTTGACCTTGCCAAGGCGCACGTGATAGCCGTGGAGCGTATGCTCAACAATAAGAGCGATGCCAAGATTGAGATCTTCAATCTCGGTACCGGCAACGGTCTGTCTGTGCTTGAGCTTATCAAGGCATTTGAAACCGCTACCGGTGTAAAAGTTCCGCACAAAATTGTTGGCCGCCGTGCCGGCGATATAGAGAAAGTGTGGGCTAATCCCAAGTATGCCAACGAAGTATTGGGTTGGAAGGCCGACACCTCTATCGAAGATACTATGCGCTCGGCCTGGCAGTGGCAGTGCCGTCTGCGCGAGCGTGGTGTCATGTAAGAGACACGGCGTCCACCACTCTGTTTGATATAATCTTTTCTCCTCTGTCTTGACGATGAATAAAAAACTAATTTTCACTCTGTTTTTCTTAGCCGTTGCCCTCGGGGGAGCGGCTAAGAATCTTTCTGCCTCTGACGCCGACAAGAAATTGCGTATGAGCCAGCAGATAATTCTCAATTATTATGTCGACTCGCTCGATAATGACGCTATTGTCACTGAGGCAATTAACGCCATGTTGTCGACTCTTGATCCGCACTCGGTCTACACCGACAAGAAAGAGACCGAGGAACTCACGCGGCCGCTCGAAGGAAAATTCAGCGGCATCGGCATTGCCTTCAATCTTGTAAGGGACACTGTCTATGTTGTCTCCACAGTGGCGGGCGGTCCGTCGGAGCGTGTGGGGCTTCAGGCTGGCGACCGCATAATTTCGGCAAACGATTCGCTCCTTGTGGGGCGCGACCGCACGGCCGTCATGGGCTTCCTCCGAGGCGACAAGGGCACTAAAGTCAATCTGCGCGTGCGCCGTGGCAGTGAAGACATGATGTTTCGTGTCACACGCGATGATATACCCATCTATAGCGTAGACGCAGCCTATATGGCCGATCCTACCACCGGATATATACGCATCAGCCGCTTCGCCGAAGACACTGCCAAGGAAGTGCTCGAGGCAATGCAGAAGCTTTATGCCAAGGGCATGAAAAATATTATTATAGATCTTCAGGGGAACACCGGCGGATATCTGGGCTCGGCATACGAGTTGGCCGAAATATTCCTCCACAAGGGAGACCCGGTTGTGTCTACCAAAGGCAGCCGCGTCAAAGACATGAATTATGCCACCCAACGCGAGGGCGTGTTTACCGACGGTCGTGTAGTGGTTCTTGTCGATCAATTCTCGGCGTCGGCAAGCGAGATTCTTGCCGGTGCCATTCAGGATAATGACCGCGGTGTCATTGTCGGCCGCCGCACCTTCGGCAAGGGCCTGGTGCAGCGCCCCTTCCCCCTGCCCGACGGATCGATGATACGTCTGACGACCTCGCGCTACTATACACCCTCAGGCCGTTGTATCCAGAAACCTTATACCCGAGGTAAGCGCGACGACTATGATCTCGACATTCTCAACCGCTTTAATCACGGTGAACTCACTGAGGCCGACAGTGTGCACGCAATGCCCGACTCGCTCCGCTACTCTACATTGCGCCGCGGTCGTGCTGTGTATGGTGGAGGTGGCATACAGCCAGATGTGTTTGTTGCCCTCGACACGATGCCCAACACCACTTATTACCGTAACCTGATTGCTAAGGGGGTGGTGAATCAGTATGCACTCAATTACATCGATACTCACCGCAAGGAACTCAAGAAAAAGTATAAGAACGAAGACAAGTTTATGAAAAACTTCGAGGTCACCGATGATATGATTGAAGACCTCATTGCCCGTGGCGAGCAAGACTCGATAGCTTGTAACCGCGAGGAACTCGCCCGCTCACTCCCCACGCTTCGTGCTGTGGTCAAGGGGCTGTTTATGCGCGATCTCTTCGACGACGGCACATATTATCAGGTAGTAAATCCGCTGAGCGAAGTATATCGACGTGGTCTCGAGGTTATTAACTCGAAAGTAGAGTATGATGATATTCTTAATGGGGGCACCGACAAATAGATAGTGACATAAACCGGCATAAGAAAATCAGCCATCCAACCTTGCGGTCGGGTGGCTGATTGGTTATATCGTATATAGTTGTTTATTATCTGTTCTTGTCGATGACTACCTTAGCGCTTGAAAATGCGCTGAGGTTGAGCTTGCGCATGATGTAGGTTACGGCCTTGATGCCTTTGACTGATGTGCCTGCACCATCAAGTGCGGGGGCTACAACACCCACTCCAAACACACCGGGCAGAACACCTACAATGCCGCCACCGAAGCCCGATTTTGCAGGCAGGCCTGTGCTTACAAGCCAGGGGCGGTTGATGCGGCGTGGACCCATAGCTGCCATCATGGCAACAACGGTCGAAGCCTGCTCGCCATCGAATACTGTGCGCTCTGTCGTCGGGCATACACCGTCGGCGGCTATGGTGGCACCCATAGTGGCGAGTTGCTTTGCCGACGCACGCAGCGCAGTCAGGCGAGTGTAGATGTCGACCGACAGATCAACGTCGTCATATAGTTTATAATCGGTGTCAGTAATAGCTTTAGTTACACCTGCTGTGGCGTTTTGGGCCTGAAGCGACTCATAGAGTTTAACATCGAGTTCGGGCGCATCACCACCCATCAGATCAATAATGTCGTTGATGATGATGTCATATTTGCCTTCGCGGTCACCGGTCGGCTCGATAGCGCTGACGGCGCGTATGCCGTGGGCACTGATGCCGAGGTGATGAGGTTTGGCAGGTTTCTCGCCACGGAAACGATCGGCCTCGCAACTGCGTTTGATAATATCGTCAACCGACATCTGGCTTAACAATACCTGATGCAAAGGTACTTTCACAATGTCGCCCATAGGAGCTTTTGTGTCGGCATCGCCTTTTGAAATGACAGTGCCGTCGGCGAGCACGATGCTGATGCCGAAAGTCTTGCTGTCGGCGTCGGCCACGCGCTGGTCAACTGTACCTTCTTTGTCACTCTTAAATTGTTCATAGGCCTCGTCGACTACACGACGCAGGTCAGATAAAGCTATTGTTCTTTCCATAGTTGTTGTATAGATATGTTTCTTTTTTGAATAATCGTTTGACTATACAACGACCTGGGCTTGTCAATGGTTCACTTGCGCCAGAAAGCTTTGGTGAAGAGTATGAGCACAGTGTAGATTTCAAGTCGACCCACAAGCATGATGAATGCCAAGGTCCACTTGCAAATATCGGGTATGGCATCGTAGTTGCCGCCATAGCCAGTGACTCCGGCTCCGAGTCCGGTATTGCCTACGCATGAGAAAGCCGAGAAAAAAGCGTCGACAAGCGGCATGCCGTAGGCTGTGAGTACAATGCCGCCAATGAGTATGAGCATCACGTAGATACACAGAAAGGCAATTACCTTGTTTACCAGCTCCGGCGACATGACTTTGTGATTCATCTTCACCGACATAATGGCATTGGGGTGCACGCATCGCACAAGCTCGTTGCGCGAGTTTTTGAGCAGGAATAATATACGGTCGATTTTAGCTCCTCCTGATGTAGAGCCGGCGCAGGCACCGCAAAACATCAGTGCGAAAACCAGAGTAAGCACAAAGGTGCCCCACGTCTGGAAGTCTACCACGGCATAGCCTGTGGATGTTATCGTAGACACCACCATAAACAGCGGATTTATAGTTATATCCTCCCAAGTGTGGAAATTACCGCCGATGACTATAGCCGCAACAAAAAGCAGGTAAAAAATGCCGATAATCTCGAGATACTTGACAAATGTCTCGTTGTTAAGCAGTTTTCCCGGGCCCCGGGTGATTGCGGTCACGATCGCTGCAAAGTTTACGCCTCCGAGAAACATAAACACCGTGATGAGAATCTTTATATACAATGAAGAGTCCCAGGCTGCTATGCCGGCGTTGTGTGTGGAGAATCCTCCGGTAGACATAGTGCCGAAAGCATGGCAGATTGCCTCGAAGATGCTCATGGGGCCAAGAGCCAGCAGCACGGCCAAAATGGCTGTCAGGGCAAAGTAAAGACTCCATAGCGACATTGCGGTCTGCGATATGCGGGGGCGTATCTTGTCGTGTGTGATACCTGTGACCTCTGAGTTAAACATCTGCACGCCACCGGAGTGGTTGAGCATGGGGATAACGGCAAGAGTGAAGAGGATTATACCCATACCGCCTATCCACTGCATCAGGCAGCGCCAAAGCAGAAGGCCGTGGGAAAACGGGTCTATCGAATTGAGCACACTTGCACCGGTGGTGGTGAATCCAGACATGGCCTCAAAAAATGCGTCGGCCACAGACAGGTGCGCGTGGCTGAAGATAAAGGGTATCATGCCGAATATGGAGAAGATCACCCACACAAGAGCTGTCAGCAGGAAGCCTTCACGCTTGCCCATGTCGGTGCGCGTCGGATGCAGACAGAAGTTGAGTATGCCGCCAATGCTGGCAGTGAGTGCTATCGTCAGTGCGAAGCCCAGTGAGTCTTCTTCGCCATAGATTATACATGCCACCAGTGGAGCGCACATAAACATGCTCTCTATCATGAGCAGCCAGCCAATCACGCGGGCTACCATGGGGAAGTTTATGAGTCGGCGGTCGTTGCGGCGCATGGCGTTGGCGTGGCTAAGAGAAAAGACGTTCTACTTTGTGGAGACTACCGGCCAGACAGAATACCACCACGTGGTCGCCCGGCTCTATAAGAGTGTTACCCGACACGAGCATGCCTTTGCCTTTGCGAATGAGGCCGGCTATGGTCATATCGCGGGTAAGCCGCAGATCTTTCACCGGAGCTTTGGTGATTTTTGAGCCTTCGCGTGCTTCTATCTCTGCTACTTCGGCTTCGGCCAAGGCAAGACATCGCGGACTTGATGAGTCGGAGTCAAGCAGCAACTGGAATATATTGCTCGATGCAAGAAGCTTTTTGTTAATGATCGTGCCGATATTCAGTGTTTCAGCCTGAGAGATAAAGTGCAGATTCTCAACCTCGGCTATTGTTTTCTTCACTCCGTGTTCCTTGGCAGTGAGGCATGTGAGCACATTGCTCTCCGAGCTGTCGGTGAGTGCAATGAAGGCGTCGGTCTCGTCGATGCCTTCTTCGTCGAGCAGATCAACATCGCGGGCGTCACCGTGCACGATCTCTACGCCCGGACACAATTGTGGCAGACGCCGGCACAGTTCGAGGTTTTCTTCTATTATCTTTATCTTGTAGTCATCAGCCGCCATGCGGGCAAGGCGTATGGCAATCTTGCTGCCGCCCATTATCATCACGCGCCTGATTTTGTGCCATTGTTTGCCGCATAGGTCTATGAGGTCATTGACATAGTCGCGTGTGGTGGTGAAATAGAGAATGTCGCCCGCCATCATGCGGTCATCGCCTCGGGGTATCACGATCTCACTGCCACGTTTTATTGCTGATACGTGGAAGTTGTGCTGCTTCGAGGCAAACTCTTTGAGCTGCATCCCGGCCAAGGGGGCATTTGAGCGAAGTTTCACACCGACGACGATTATCTCACCGTCGTGCAGTTCAAACCAGTTGCGCACCCACGACCTCTTTAGGGCCGATATGATCTCTTCGGCAGCCACGTGTTCGGGATAAATGAGCGAGTCAACGCCCATATTCTTCACCAGCGGTATATTCTCGCAGCGCATGTAGTCATACGAGTCAATGCGGCTCACGGTGCGTTTTGCGCCGAGCTGCTTTGCCATGGCACAGGCTGTGATGTTGTCGGTTTCGTAGGGGGTAACACCTATGAACAGATCGCAGTTGCCGACACCTGCTTCGCGGAGTGTGGCAAAGTCGGTGGGGTTGCCGGCGAGGGTCATCAGATTGTAGTTGGCATCGAGCACATTGACTTTCTGCTGGTCTTGATCGATGACGAGTATGTCTTGCTCTTCGTTTGAGAGAAGCTTGGCAAGGTGCGACCCAACGTCGCCTGCGCCGGCAATGACTATTTTCATGAGGCTGTTGACGGTGTTGAAGTGTTACTTTTATTCAAGAGCACACGCACGCGCTCGGCAATTGACGCCGGGTCAAGGCCACACAGTGTGTGCAGCTGCGACACAGAACCCTGAGTGACGAAGTTGTCTGGGAGACCGATAGATACGACCGGTATATTGTGATATCCGGCGGTGTGCAGCCATTGCATGACGGCGCTGCCGAATCCACCGGCTAATGATCCGTCTTCTATCGTGACAATAGGCATGCCTGCCTCGGCCACCCGGCGTAGAATGTCGGTGTCGAGCGGTTTTATAAATATCATGTCGTAGTGGGCTGCGCTGATGCCCTCGCCGGCCAGGGTGTCGGCAGCTTCGGACACAGCTGTGGCAATTGTGCCAACCGACAGTAATGCAACGTCGGAGCCGGCACGCAATTGCTGGCCGCGGCCTACGGGAATTTCCTGCATCTCATTGTGCCAGTCGGGGTTATGACCTTCGCCGCGCGGATAGCGGATAGCAAACGGGCCGTGCTTTGCAAGCGATGCTGTGTACATGAGATTGCGCAGCGTGTGCTCGTCGCGAGGCGCCGAAACTATTAGATTGGGTATCATGCGCAGATAAGCCATGTCGAAGGCTCCGTGGTGGGTTGCGCCGTCTTCTCCAACAAGCCCGGCTCGGTCAATGCAGAAAACTACTGGCAGCCGATGCAGGGCAACATCATGGATAATGTGGTCGAAACCTCTTTGCAGGAAACTCGAGTATATGGCGCAGAATGGCACAAGACCGTCTTTGGCAAGACCGCCTGAGAAGGTCACGGCATGACCCTCAGAAATGCCTACATCGAAGACACGGTCGGGCATCTTCTCCTGCAATACCGACATCGACGTTCCGCCTGGCATTGCAGCGGTTATGCCTACGATGTCTTTGTTCTTTTGGGCAAGTTCGAGCAGAGTTTGCCCGAAGACATCCTGATACTTCAGGCAACCGTTGCCTTTGCTCTTGCAGCGTTCACCCGTCTTGGGGTCAAATTTGCCCGGGGCATGCCATGTTGCCGGATCGCGCTCGGCAGGGTCATAGCCTTTGCCCTTGGTTGTGCGCACATGGAGTATGCGCGGGCCTTCCATGTCCTTGATTTCGTTGAGCACGCGCACAAGTTTGGCTACGTTATGCCCGTCAATAGGGCCGAAGTAGCGGATATTAAGGCCTTCGAATATATTTTGTTCGCTTGTCAGAAGCGACTTCAGGCTGTTGTTGAAGCGCAGTATCGACCCTCTGCCACGCTCGCTCACCATGTTATGCCGACGGAAGAAGGAGTATAGATTCTTGCGCAGGTTGTTGTATCCTTTTGACGTGTTGATATGTGCCAGATATTTGTGCAGGGCACCAACATTGTGGTCTATCGACATATCATTGTCGTTGAGGATTATCAGAAGGTTATTAGGGCTGTTGGCAGCGTTGTTCATGCCTTCAAAGGCCAACCCTCCGCTGATTGATGCGTCGCCGATGACGGCCACGACATTGCGCCGGGGTGATTCTTGCTTCAGCTGCGATGCCATTGCCATGCCAAGGGCTGCTGATATAGAGTTTGATGCATGCCCGGCTGCAAAGGTGTCATATATGCTTTCGTCGGGATTGGGGAAACCGCTCAGACCACCCAGTGTGCGGTTTGTGCTGAATCGGTCACGGCGCCCCGTGAGCAGTTTATGACCGTAAGCCTGATGGCCGACATCCCATACGATGCGGTCGTATGGAGTATTGAAAACATAGTGCAGTGCCACAGTGAGCTCCACTGCGCCCATGCTTGAGGCAAAATGACCGGGATTGACAGCAAGACAACTGATAAGAAAATCGCGGATGTCGGCACACACGGCAGGCAGCTCCTCTACAGAGAGGCGTCGCAGGTCGGCAGGCGAGTCTATCTTGTCAAGTATTCTTTGAATACCCGCGTTATTATCAGTGTTTGTCATTTTTTACGTATTTCTTATACATAGGCACGAAAACGATGATGCCGGAGGCTACAACGACAAACAGTGTATAAAGCGTGATGCGCGGTGCACGCACCAGCAGCATGCCGCAGATGGCTGCCCAAAGCAGGCCGATTATAGCGAAGCGCAGTATTACAGACGTTTTCATGTTTTGCATATTCTGCAAAATTACAAAAAAAATCGGCATTTGCACCCATATATCCGCACTTAACGCTTGATGCTACGATAATTTATTATAAAATAGCGACATAGCAAACAATATGCCGGGTGGATTGTTAATTGATAAAAGCAAGTTTTAAAAATGTTGAAATCCTCCAAAACTATGAATAAGATACTCAATTGTTTGATGCTGTCGATGGTGTTTCTTTTGCCGCTCGGTGCATGTGATAATGATGATTTATTTGATGAGTTGCCTGAGCCAATTGCAAAATTTGTGACTCAGTATTACCCCGGTGTATCGGTGAGCGATTATACCCACACGGCAACGACATATCATGTAAAGCTCCAGGGTGGCCCCGGGATTACATTTAATGATACCTACGACTGGATATCTGTTAACGGTTATGGAGAGGCACTCCCTCAGGTTTTTCTATTCGATCATCTGCCGCCGGCCCTGTATGAATATTTGCAGACCGGTTCTCTTCTTGACTCTGTGATGAGTGCTGAGCGCACCGCGCGGCTCTATACCCTGGTGCTTGTTGACACCACGGTCTACTATGACGTCGACAGTGGGGTTATCTCGCAGGGTAAGCTTCCAACTGCAGATTAGGCGTGCGGCGAAATCTCACTTGCGACTCCAGTGAAGGAAAGTTGAGAACCAGTATTGCTGACTGATTATCTACGGTAGCCGAGTTCTCCACACCTGCTTCTGCGCCGCTGGCGTCGAGCCACACAAGATCATATTCGTTATCAAACCCCGATGGAGTTAGTCGCCCTTTTGGTTTTGCGGCTTCATCAGGGGTTACGTTTTTTTCAGGCATTATGTAGATGTCATATCCGCCCGTTATGTCTTCCGCCGGAACTACTGCCAGTGTATAATATTGTGCAAGGGCGGCATTGGCTGGCGGCATGATACGGTCATAATAATACCAGATGCCTGCCGGTGACGGCTGTGTATCGGCAGTGCGCGACAGGAGTTCGCTGCATGTCAGTGGTGTGGTTATAAGTGGCTTGTTGGCAAAAACAGAGACACGCTCGCGGTGGAGCAGAACTTTGCGATGTGCTATCAGTCCGCACATCGACTCAGTATTCAGGGGGGAGAAGTCAAAGTCGGCAACACGCACATAGCTGTCGGCATTGCCCACACGTATGTATAATCGGCCGGCATGAAGGTCTATGTCAAGCGAATTTGCCCCGTGACCGGTATTTATGTCCTTTGTAAAACGGCTTGTGCTAAGCTCAGAGCGCTGACCGTGCGACATATTGAATACGTCGATTTCTATAAACGGGTCGTCAATGACCGCCCCGAATGACGATGTGCCATAGCACACGGTGGCACCGCTGTAGTTGTCGGAGTTGATATAATTCCACACTATTGTCCATGCTTCTACTGGCTTGTCGGACGCTGCAATGTCTTTGGTTGAAACCCTGAATGTTATATGCATGCCGTCGGGGTTGGCAGTCATAGTGTGCATCAGCGAGTCGCCGGCACATAGTCTGCGGGCCGGTTCATAGACAGTGTCTGAGGCCTGCGCAAATATAGCCGTTAGCAGGAAATACAATACTGTGCAGGCAGTGTAGAGCTTCATCGTTTTATTGTTTCTGCGAGTTCGGCAACGCGGTCTGTAAATTCCTCACGCGGGAGCGCGGCCGGGAGCCAATGTATTGTGAATCCACGTCGCTCCATGCCTCTGAACCACGTCATCTGTCGCTTTGCAAACTGATGTATGGCAATCAGCAGTTCGTCATACATTTGTTGAGCATTGATGCGGCCGGTGACATATCGTGTCAGATATTTATATTCGAGCCCGTAGTATTCAAGATCTTCGGCTGGGATGCCGCTGTTGAGCAGAGTGCGCACTTCGTCGGCCATACCTTCATTGAGTCGGGCTTTGAGCCGAGCTTCTATACGTGCTCGTCGTGTGTCGCGGTCGATATCTACGCCCACTATCACGGCGTTTTCGAGTGGATGTGGCTCTGTTAGCACAGCCTCTTCGGGATGCTCGGCATAATATTTTTGAATTTCTATGGCGCGGATAGCCCTCTTAGTCGTGTCGACATCTGTGTCGTTGTGCAGGGGCTTCATTGTTGCAAGCAATTCTTTCAGCTGATGGAGGTCGAGCGATGCGAGCTGTGCGCGCAGGGGCTGATTCTCAGGCACTGCCGGCAGACTGAGGCCTTTGAGTATGGCTTCAAGGTACATGCCTGTGCCTCCGCAAAGCACAGGCAGATGTCCGCGGTCAATAATGCCGTCAATGGCATCACGGCAGTCACGCACATATTCAAACAGGTTGTATTTATATCCAGCCGGAGCAATGTCTATCAGATGATATGGAACTGCGCCATATTCCCCCAGATCCTTGCCGGTGCCTATCGTCATCCCGCGGTATATCTGCCGCGAGTCGGCGCTGACAATTTCGCCGTCGAGCCGCAATGCTACGTCGACGGCGCGCGCAGTTTTCCCAGAAGCCGTTGGGCCTGTGATGGCAAGAAGCGGGGTGTTAATATCCATATATCACTTAACGCTTGAACCTTAACATCCGATGCCGCGCACGTATGACCGCCAGATGCGGCGCAGACGAAACATGCGGCTGTCTTCATTGTTCGAAGCTATGTTGAGCCAAAGCGGGTCGTCGTAGTTGACATTCCAGTCGCTGAAGTCTTTGAGTCGGAACGTGGGTCTGTAGTTTTTGATTGTGTAGAGTCGATTGCCGTTCTCGTCATAAGTCTTCCATGCCATTGCCACGGTATAGATGCGGCGTATGGCGGCGGCTAACTGAGGCGAAACGATTTGATCGTGGATCAGGCCTTCGATCTGCATAGCATTATACCATTCACCCTTTATCGGACAATTCTCCGGCAGTTGGGTTGAGGGAAGCACCACCACATAATGCTGGACAGGGGTGGGGGCATTGAGAGCTGTGCTTCGGTATATGAAGTGTAGGTCGCAGTCTGTGATGCCGGTCAGAGTCTCAAATCGTTTAAGTGCATTTTCGTCGCTCACCGATGATGTGTTGCGCAGTCGCACGATCGCAGGGGTGTCGATTAATTCACCCTTTATCAAGGCTTCTTCAGCGTCGGTGAGGAGCATGTCGCCGTCGCTTATGATCATGAACCGCAGTTCGGTGTTTTCATCGCAGTTGCCATTTATGTCGCACAGGGCCTTGTAGTGTGCCCAAAATGATGAGTAGCGCTGGATCAGGAAGATAATCGTCAGGCCGAAAAGTGAGCAGGGGAATATCACAAACATGAAGACATCAGGTGTATTGATATTGATGTTTATGAAGAAGAAATAATAATAAGCCCACTCTACCACCCACAGAAATGCACCGATGCAGAATATGGTGCGAACTTGCAGGCGAGCCTCCTGGCGCATGAAGCCTCCGACAAAACCGTCGTCAGTTGCGTAGGCATATCGTGCGCGACACTCCTGTAGGAAGGTTGACCGCTTCCCCGACAATAGATTTAGACCCGCCACGATAGTCATTACCGGTGCAAGCACTATGGTGTTGAGATAGGGAAGATGGTCAAGAAAATCTCTGAAGAAATGCGAATATGTGTTTATCTTGTCTCCGAAGATCCATCGCAGGTGCATGAAGTTAAACGTCAGCGTGATGGTCGTTGCGATGATAAGTATGGATATAAGCACATATATTGAGCGCATATATAGCGGCCGACGGCGGGTGATGTTGCTTTGCAAGTATGCGATGAGAATAAATAGTTCGGATATACGCACAATCGGCACCCACTGACGTTTGATAAGCGGAGCAAGGATGATGGGGAGCATCAGGGCCGCGCATATTATCAGCCAGTTTGTCCACATACCGCGGAGATAGCTTTTGGTGGCCATTGTTACAGGAGATGTATTCATAGACTTACAGATTTTCTTGTGTTTGATAGGAGGATATATTCAGATGTCACGGAAGGCTTTTAACGCATATTGCGGTTGAAGAAGTCGAGCATGCGCACATATACCATGGCGCGTGCATTGCACCCGAGTATTGAATGATTCATGTTGGGGAACAGCCACAAGTCGCACAAACCTCCGCTCGACTGCATGGCCGATATATACTGCATAGTATTGGCAAGATGCACATTGTCGTCAGCGGTGCCCGACATTATGAGCAGCGGGCAATCTACACCGTCAACACTGTTGATGGGAGCTGAATTGCGGTACCCGCGCTCGTTTTGCTGCGGGGTGAGCATATAGCGCTCGGCATAAACGGTGTCGTAGTAGCGCCAGTCGGTGACAGGAGCCACCGCCACCGCTGCAGCGTATGGAGCATTATCGGCAGAAGCGGCCATGAGTGCTTCGTAACCACCGTAACTCCATCCGAAGATGCCTATGCGGTTGGCATCTACGAAAGGCAACGATGCCGCATAGCGGGCAGCGTTGAGCTGATCGATGGTCTCGTAATGGCCCAGATCGCAGTAGACTACGTCGGAAAAGGCACGGCCACGACCGCCGGTACCTCTGCCGTCGACACATATTATTATATATCCTTTGGATGCGAAATAATAATCCCAGTCGAGTCGCCAACGGTTGAGCACTTCCTGGCTGCCGGGACCACTGTATTGATACATGATCACCGGGTATTTTTTCGAAGCTGTGAAGTTTGCCGGCTTTATGATGTAGCCATTGAGCATGTTGCCGTCGGAGTCGAATGTAAAGAATTCTTTGTGTGCAAGATTGGTGTAGCGCGAAGCATAGGCGGCGTTGTCCTCAAGCACACGCACCTGCTTGCCCGCCGAGGTACACAGCGTGTAGACAGGGGGAGTGGTAGTGTTGCTGTAGGTGAGCACGCAGTAGTCGGCGAGTGGTGAAAAATCGGCGGCCGAGTTGCCTTCCGGGCGCGAAATAGTGGTGGCATTGCCTTTTGCGTCGAGGCGACAAACTGTGCGGTGTATTGGCGAGGGCTGGGCGGCCTGATAGTAGATGTCTCCGCGGACGTCAGTTCCGTAATAGTCGGTGACGTCGTAGTTGCCCGATGTTAGCTGCTTAATCAGAGCGCCATTATAGCCATATTTATATAGGTGGTTATAGCCAGAGCGAGCGCTGAGCACGATAAAATGGTCTTCGGCTACTGAAAAGTTCTCGTAGGTAAGAGGATCTATCCAAGCCTTTGACTCTTCGTCATAAATAGCCTTGGCAACTGTGGACTTCGGGTTTACAGCAAAGAAACGCAGATGATTTTGGTCGCGGTTGAGCGCTGCCACCAGCAAGCGGTCGGGAGCACCGGCATAGCATATACGAGGTATGTATTCCACTTCGCCCCAAGGCAGATCAATGTCTTTGGTCTTACGGGTCTCAATGTCGTAGCTGTGCACCGATACCGATGAATTTTTCTGACCGGCCAAGGGATATTTATATGAGAATGAACCCGGATAGAGAGCATATTCTTTCATCGGATCGCAAGTACCTTCATACAGAGGGAAAGAGTATGTGGGCACCTCGGTTTCATTGTATTTTATGTAGCAGAATCCCAGATTGTCCGGTGCCCATGTCATTGACGATGTCGTGGCAAACTCTTCTTCGTATGTCCAGTCTGGTACACCGTTGATGATGGCGTCGGCTTTACCGTCGGTTGTCACGGCCACTTCAGTCTTGTAGTCCCATTTGTGGATGTATATATTGTTGTCAGCCACGAATGCCACCATGCGACCGTCGGGAGAAAACAACGGTGCGCGCTGACGCTTATGGTTGGTCGACAGCGGGCGCAGCAAGCGGCTGCGGCACTCATATATATAATGTTCGGCTGTTGTAGATCTGCGGTAGATCGACTGAGTCTTTGTCCACACAAGTATCTTGGTAGCTCCGGGGCTTATCGTGAAGCCTTCGATTGAGGGGAGGGTGGTTTCGCGTGCAGTGGCAACGTCAAATAGTGTTGCAGTCTCCTTGCCTGTCTTGATGTCGTAGGCCACGATGCGGCGCCCGTCGGCCGAGAGCAGAGCATATCCTGTGCCGTCGGGGAGCCAACTGATGTTGTCGGGGCGAGCAGCGACATTGCCCGGATACACATAAGGCGCAATGGCGTCGACATCAGCTGCTTTGCGGGCTGATATCTGACTGATGCAAGCCAGGGCGCATGTGAGTGTGATTATGATTTTTTTCATTCTTTGTGGAAGCGTTGTTGTTAAGTGAGGGTTGATGCGAAGCGATATGTCTGTCAGAACAGCGACAGCTGTCGGGTAGCATCGTCGGCTGGTGGAGCCGGCCGTTTTTTTGGAGGTTTATAGCCGAATTCGTCCTGAGGTCTTGGCTCGGATGCGGTCGACGGGGTTGACACCCATGAGGTGTCGTCGAATGCGTCGTCAAATAATATTGCTGATGCTTTTGTGTCAAAAGTCAGTTCAGGATCTGCTGCACTCTTGTTTTTGTCAGCATCGAGTACCGCGTTTCCTTCTTTTGCAGCCTTTGGCTCAGATGTGGCGTTATCGGTCTGAGTGTTAGCTTTTGGTCGTGGCGCCGGCGGTGTCTGCTTTTCCTTTTCGGCAGCTTTGGCAAGTTCTTCGCGCAAGCTATCGTTTTCTTTCTTCAATAGCTCAATGCGGGCATCCTGGCGCTGTTTGATATCTTCAAATTTCTCTATAGTTTTCTGTATCTGTTCGGCCACGCGCAGCTCTTCGTTGACGCTGTCGAGCTCCTGTTGCAGTTCCTGATTGTTTTTGAGTGCTATGTGCAACTTTGCCTCCATCTCTTTAGTAGTGGCGTAGGCATCGTTGAGTTCCTTTGTGTGTTCTTTGGCAATGCGAGATGCATCGGTCTTAAGTCGCGCATTTTCAGCTATAGCTTCGGCGAGAAGACGCTCTGTTTCAGGATTATCCACAAGCTTTATCTCGGGCTCAGCTGCCGTCTGGGCGGTCTCAGAGGTCGTGGACGCATCGGTCGGTGTCATGCTTTTTGCCGCGTTGCGTGCTTCTTCGAGTTCTGCGCGGAGTTTTTCAACCTCCTCGCGCATAGCTGAGTTGTCATCGTCGTTGATCTTGGCGACTTTGAGTTTGTTGAGCAGACTTTTTTTCTCGAGGTCATACTGTTCAGCTTCGGCTTCAAGGTTGAGAACTTTGCTCTCAAGGTCGTGCACGCGTTCGCTGAGCGCTCGCTTCTGCCGCTCGGCACTCAGTTGTGCCTGTTTGGCATCGTTTTGTTTTTCATCGAGGCGGCGCAGCTTGTCTTTATATGTTTCGAGTTCGACTCGCAGTGACGTTTGTCGCTGTTGCCATTGGGCGTCGCTGTGGCGCATGGCGTCGGCGGCTATGCGGGCCAGATGATCGCGCACGCTCTGCTGCAGTTGCGAGTAGAGATATTCGCGCTGAGCCTTCGGGTCTACACTGTCGCGCAGGAAAGCAGGGAGCGCCTCGTTGAATGTCGCTATCACAGTGTCGAAAATCTCTGCTGCCAATTGCGGATCATCTGATGGTGGTGCCTCCACAGGGTCGGGACTGTCGGCCAGAGTGTTCTCCTCGGGCGTGGTGAGGGTGCGAGCATCCACATCGTCTATGCTGTCTTCGTATTCGCTGTAATCATCGTCGGCCGATGCGAATCCGAATGCTTTTTTTAGTCTGTTTCCTAATCCCATATTAATAATATTATATATGTGATTTATGCGTTAGAAGTTGATGAATGACTTGTGACTTCATCGTCATCGGCGAGCCGGTGGTATTGCGTTGACAGGGCTGTCCCCGGTTTGCACACCACACCTATTCCCTTAATGCCGTTGACTGCTATGGTGAGTGGCGAGTCAAAGCGCACGATGCGCACATACTCGCTCTCATATTCTGCTGCCAATGAATCAAGGTATTCTGTGTTGTATATACCCTGCTCTGTGCGTGGGTCGACGGTGAAGTAAGCCACTCCAAAAGAGGTGAGATTCTGGAAGAAATGTGTGCCCTGGCTTGGCTCTATGCGATAGCCGGGCAGAGAGGATTCGGCGATGAGGCGTGCCGACGATATGTCGGCCCAGCGCACCGGTATGCCTAAGGCGCTGTCGCTGGTGCCCCAACGGCCGGGACCGATGAGGGCATAGTATTCTTCGGCAGCTGCAAACCGCCGGTTTATGGCTGCGATCTCCTCTGCGATTGCCCGCGTGTTGAGCGAGTTGAAGCTTTCGGGTCGCACATATACTATGGTGCTGATATTGTCGATATTCCCGTGGCCGAGAGCTGTGTTGCTGCGCATAATAAGGTCGGCAGGCTCCACATTGAGCACGGCATCGTCTACATAATCTTTTTTGTCTATGATCGGGCGCATCTGCAGCCAATAGAGTCTGCCTTTCTGCTTACCCTTGTTGTCGATGACCCCTGCAAATTCTATCTCTACGGGGCGGTCCATGGCTGTAGAACCGGCTGTGAGCATAAAGTCAAGAGCTTTTGCCAGAGGGAAGACATTGTCGCGCAAGACATTGGCGAATGTGACCACACGGCGGCCACGGCCGGTGTCGCCGTCGCGGAGCACATTGTCGGCAGCATCGTAGGTCGACACCATATAGCGCAACGCTCCTGTTCCGGCAAAGTCTTGCACGGGCTTGCGTGCGAGATTGAAGCCGTCGTCTATAGTGAATTTATCTTTTATATTATTGGTGTCGAGTGCATACAGATGTGTCTGAGTGCTCGACAATGCAAGATCAAGAGTGCTGGTCTGCAATGCTTTGCGTGGATGCCGTGGCGAAAAACGCAGACTCAGACCGCCGTCGACTATATATTTGCCGAGACCAACCGCAACCTCGGCGACGCCGTCTTCGGGCTTCTCGTTGTTGAGCGGGTAATAATTGAGTGAGCGGGCTACACCCGAGAACGAGGGCATGAAATATCCCCCCGGCTGTGTCTCGCCTACAACTTCCTGTATTATTACGGCCATTTTTTCCTGGTCTATGACATTGCTTGTCGCTGTCATATATGCCTTTGACTCGCTGTAGAAGACCGATGCATAGACGCTCTTGATGGCTGTGGCAAGCATCTCGAGCATAGCCCAACTGTCATCGACAAATGGTATCATGTATGTCGAGTAGACTCCGGCAAATGGCTGATAATGGGAGTCTTCGAGTAGACTTGAGCTGCGGATGGCCAGCGGTCCCTGCACTACGTCGATCAAAGCGATGAGATCCTCGAGTAGGGCAGCCGGCAGGCGTGCTTCGGTGAAGCGTGCGAGAATATCGGCGTCGGGTGCGTCGCTTAGTGCGAGTGGATAAAGCCCGTTGCTCTCCATGAACTCATCGAAGATATCAGTGCACAGCACCACAGTGCGCGGAATTTGTATACCGGCGCCTTCGAAGTTATCGCAAATCGGATTTTTCTTGATGATGGAGTCGATAAACGCCAGGCCACGGCCCTTGCCTCCGAGCGATCCTTTGCCGATGCGTGCAAAGTTGGAGTAGCTGTCAAAGCGCCCTTTGCGGAACACTGCAACAACACCGCGGTTTTTCATCCTGCGATACTTGACGATCAGATCAAAGAAAAGTTGCTTCACCTGGGGTGCGTCGGCGATGTCGCGGAAGTGATGTCGCTTAATGATTTCGGCCAAGGGAAACATAGCTCGCGAATAAAGCCATCGCGAGATATCGTCGTTGCGTGCATGGTAAAACAGCGACTCGTCGGGAATTTCGAAGATGTGTTTCTGTATGTCGTTAAGGCTCTGCAGGCGCATAACCTCCTCCTGAGTCTCAGGATTGCGGACCACAAAGTCGCCGAAGCCGAAGTTGTCAAGAATGGCACGCCCGAGGTCGACAGAGAGTTTTTTGGAGTTTTTGTCGAGAAAAACGCCTCCCAACTGCTTTGCAGGCACGTAATTTGAGACCTCGGATGACTCGATGATAATAGGCAGATGCGGGTCGTGTTCACGCAGATAGCGCGCCAGTCTGAGTCCGGCCTGAGGGTCTTTTACACCCTCTCGCTTGAATGAGACGTCGCTGATGACTCCCAGTAGATTTTTGCCGAACTTGCGGTGCAGCTCCACAGCTTCCTCATAGTCGCGGGCGAGCATCACTTTGGGGCGCCCGCGCATGCGCAGCATCTGTTCATGCTCGTTGAGTGCTTCGGTTGAGAACACCATCGACTGATTGAGCAAAACCCTGTAGATGTGCGGAAGCACCGACGAATAGAAGCGCACTGAGTCTTCCACAAGCATTATCATCTGCACACCCACGTCGAGGATGTCATTCTCAGAGTTCATCTTGTCTTCAAGCAATTTTATGATTGCCAGAAGCAGATCTACGTTACCGAGCCACGAAAATACGTAGTCAATGCTCGATAAGTCTTCCTTGGCCAGTCGGCGCGAAACTTCCTTGGAGAAGGGGGTGAGCACTACAATCGGGATAGTCGGGTATAGCCGTTTTATTGTGCGGGCGCCGGTAAACGTCTCGCTTATATCTACCCCTGGCATGGCGATGATAAGATCGAAGTGCTTGGATGACAGTAATTCAAGAGCCTCGTTGATATGCGACACGCGGGTTACGCGCGGGGGCGAACTCAGGTTGAGCGACACGTACTCAAAGTATAGCTGCTCTTCAACACGACCATCTTCTTCCATCATGAAGGCGTCGTATGGCGACGCAATCAGAAGCACATTAAAAATGCGCATCTGCATCAGATTGTGGAAGGCGGTTTCCCGCAGGTAGAGTTGGCTTACCGGCTGGTCGAGCATATCAAAAAACGTTTTTATCTGCAAAGATACTAATTCGCAGCCAATAAAACGTTCGCACGCCCGCAAAACTTTGCTCATTCGGCAAATTTTTATGTTTTTGCGTCGCCTGAGGAGCATGTGGTCGGAGTTGGGGTGGTCTGCTCTCCTATTTTTTGCATAAATCAAGGTTATATGCTATATTTGCTGCCGGATTACACAATCCGGTAAATAAATTATCTTATCACAATAAATTATCTGAATATGAAGAAGTTTTTTGTAGCAGCAGGTGTTGCCTGCATGGTATTTCTTTCGGCTTGCAGCAGCGTAGACTCTAAGATCGACAAGCTCGAGAAGATTATGGATGAGGTTGGTACTCTCGCTCCCGAGGCTGCAACAGGCAATATGGAAGCTGTTGAGAAAATTCAGAAGCTCAGTGTAGAGGCTCAGGAAATTGCTAAGGATCTCAAGGACGCCGATCTCACACCCGAGCAGCAGCAGCGTCTGGTCAAGGCTACCATGAATATGGTAAACGGCCTTATGTAATTATAAGTTGCATAACAGTTTAGAATAGGCTGTCTAACAATCAATGTTAGGTGGCCTTTTTTTGTTCAGATTCCTGAAGATAAATTTATTTTGTATATTCATCCCAATTTTTAAGTATCAGTAAATAATTAACTAAACTGAGATTTGCATATATTCCAAAAATACTGTAAATTTACAGTAAAAATGGAATTAGTATGAATCGTAACCATTACATCCAACGAGATATCTACCTTGAAAAACTAATACACCGGAGAGATAACGGTGACGTGAAGATTATCACCGGTCCACGGCGATGTGGAAAATCATGGCTTCTAAGCCATATATATCATGATTATCTGCTTGAGAATAATGTTAAGGAAGAAAATATTATAACAGTTGATTTCGACAAAGATGATGATAAGCACGATTTTGACGTGTTAGATCATAAGGCTGTCAAGAATTACATATACTCGCGCATTAAAAACGAAGATGAGAATTATTATGTGTTTCTTGATGAGATACAGGAGCTTGATAATTTTGAACGCTTTGTGAATGGATTGAATGGGCATGAGAATGTCGATGTATATGTGACTGGAAGCAATTCCCGGTTTCTGTCTAAGGATATCAACACTATTTTTCGAGGCCGAGGTGATGAGATACGTGTTTATCCTCTTTCCTTCAGGGAATTTAGCCAGATTTATGATAACATCAATGTGGCGTGGAAGCTGTATTATACCTTCGGTGGCATGCCGCGTCTGCTGCATTATGCCGATAACGAGCAAAAAATCAATTATCTGCAAAAACTATGGGATAAGACGTATCTTGATGATGTAGTGGAACGGAACAATGTCAAGAACGAACTGGCCATATCAAGGCTGGCAACATTCCTGTGTAGTTCTATAGGGTCACTGACCAATCCTGCAAGAATATCCAATACTCTTGAATCGGTTCAGAAAATGAAGATAGATCCCAAGACGGTAGCGTCCTATATCACCTATCTTGAAAACGCTTTCCTTTTTGAAAGTTCAGAAAGATATGATGTTAAAGGAAAGCGATACTTTGAGTCTACAAAAAAATATTACTGCATCGATGTCGGATTGAGAAATGCCCGTCTGAACTTTCGTCAACAGGAGCCGACTCATATCATGGAGAACGTGATATATAATCATCTGCGTGTTCTTGGATTCCTTGTGGACGTCGGAGTAGTGGAAAGCCGGGAAATGAAAGATGGTAAACTGAAGTATATTCAGAGGGAAATTGATTTTGTGGTAAACAAAGGAAATCAGAAGTACTATATCCAGTCGGCATACTCAATTCCGACTGAAGAGAAGAGGGAACAGGAACTGGCTTCACTTCTTAAAGTATCAGATTCGTTCAGGAAGATTGTGGTGGTTGCTGATGATATAATGCCATATACTGATGATAATGGAATCTACTTTACTGGACTTTTTGATTTTCTTTTGAAAGATAATTGGCAATGAAAAAACTGCCTAATTTTATTCCAGATAGACTGTAAACATCCAGTAAAAATGGAATGGGCCAATCTGAGAGTATGTGTAGTATAAGTTGTTTATAGGGCAGAATATGTAGGTTGCAAAATATATTCAGAGATTCATTTTTATTTGAAGTATGTGAAAATAAAAATGGTGCTTTATCCTATCATCCTTGGCGGTTCGTTGAAGAGTCGGCGAGAGATTATGAAGTAGGCGGCAAGCACTACCGAGCCTGTGATGACCCACGACACCGGATAGACCCACAGTAGCCCTACATAGTCGCTTGCCGGATTTATCGCATATATCCACAGAAGCCTGAAAAGGCACGTGCCGAAAATCGTTATTACAGTCGGTGTCATCGAGTAGCCCAATCCTCGCAGGCAGGCGCCGCTCACCTCGTATGAGCTGGCTATGAACTGAAACAGCAGCACTATGCCTATACGGGTCGAAGCATAGCCTATTACTGTCGGCGAATTTGTGAAAATTCCCGACATTTCAGCGCGGGCAAAGTATATAATGACGTTGAGCAAACCGCATGACACCACACTCATCAGCATGCTCTGGTAGAAAATCTTGCGGCAGCGGTCATATTTTCCCGCACCGTAGTTTTGAGATGTGAATGCAACTGCAGCCTGGCAGTATGCACTTATCACGAAATAGCAGTAGTATTCAAAGTTTATTGCCGCGCCGTTGCCTGCCACGACGTCACTGCCGAAGCGGTTTACCGCGCTCTGAATAAACACGTTGGCGATAGAGAAAATCATACCCTGCAGCCCCGCTGGAAGACCGATGCGCAGCACACGGCGCATTTCTGAGGCGTGGATGCGCATTGCGTGTACATCGAGCTTGAACGGGTCGTTTTCGCGGCGGAGCAGCCACACCATCAGCGTGGCGTTAACACCGTTGGCAATCACCGTTGCTGTCGCCACTCCGGCTACGCCCATGTCGAAAAACAGCACGAACACGACATCGAGAATTGCATTGACAATGCCCCCGACTATGAGGATGTAGAACGGTCGCCGGGTGTCGCCCATACTGCGCAATATCGCTGAGCCGAAGTTATAAATCATCATAAACGGCATGCCCGAGAAGATTATGCGCAGATACACGACAGCCAGGTCGATGACGTCGGCCGGAGTGTCCATCCACTCAAGTATCGGCCGCGCGAATATATTGCCGATGAAGGCAAGGATAAAACCGCTGATCAGAGCAAGCACGGCCACTGTGCTCACCGTGCGCCGGATGCCGTCTTCATTCGCTCGACCTATATAGTTAGCTATAATCACATTGGCACCGACAGATATGCCTATAAACAAATTCACCAACAGGCTTATAATCATGCCGTTGCTGCCTACAGCAGCCAGAGCCGCGTCGCTGTCAAACTTGCCGACAACGGCCACGTCTACCGAGTTGAATGATTGTTGCAGAGCGCCACTTGCCATCAGGGGCAGAGCGAAGACCGTCATCTTGCGGAATATGCTTCCCGAGAGCATATCCATCTTCAAAGATCCGCTAAGCATATTCTTTTTACCAGAGATTAAAACGATAGCCGATCGTCAGTTCAAGATCAGCGTAATTGTTTATGAGTACCGACTGCCGGTCGTAGGCCAGCGAAGTCTGCAGGCGACCGATGGCGCCAGCAAACCATTTGCGATTGTTCCATACTGCCGACAGTTGAGCGTGATTAGTAAATCCCACACTCCACTTGTTGTGCACCGTCGTGCGTATCAGTGATTTGGAGACCCCTATGGTGGGCGACTCGCTCACTCCAAGCATCCAATTGCGACTCACCACGAAGTTGTAGGCATATCCGGCCTTCAGACCAATATTCTTGGTGTTGACTTTGTATACGTGCCCCTCCCATTCGTGCGGAAATTTATCGGTTATCCACTCAGGTAGATAGCTGAAGTCGAAGTTGTAGTTTTGGTTCCAGTACTCGAGTCCGAGAAAAAACGACCCCGCACTGCGCACCTGCTTGCGCCCGAAAGAGTAGGCCGCCGCATAGCTGTATCGTTTGTGGTTGAAAAAATAAAACAGATTAGCCATAAGCGTGCGCGCCTCCACGCCCTTAAACTTGATGTCCTCAAACATCTTATGGTCGTTCTGCGTAATATTGGTGATCGTCGTCGTCGAGTTGTTGTCGAGGTAGCTCAGACTCGCCGCAAAAAGACTGCAGTTAAATTGCAGGTCAAATCGCTTGCGCACATTCGTGGCGCCCATGAAATACTTCGATATATTCACGTCATAACCCATCGATACCGCCATATACGACAGATACACACCCAGCGAAGTGCTCGGCGTCGACACCAGATCCATCGTCATGTCGTTGTCAAGGCGGAAAGAATAAGATTGCAACCAGTTGTCCGACTTCGCGCGCACATTCATGCGGTAGCCCGTAGGCTTCACGTATGCCGTGTCATAACCGTTGAAAAACGTGTCACCCCAGCGGTAAGTATTGATGCAGAACCGCGCGAACTTTCCCCACGAAGCAATAGAGTCAAGGTCAAAAGAAATCGCCCTTGCAGGCGTAGCGCTTGCAGCGGCCACAAGACACAACGTGAAAATAAGTCGGCGAAGCAGCATATTTTTTAGCATCAGACGATTTCAGGGTGGATAAACAATTACAACAGCCCGTTGAGCATTATCTCATGCAAAGTTACGCCACATTTACCACCCCACAAAGCAAAACGAAGAAAAATATTTCATTAAACCACTTGCTAAAATGCTAAAATGAAGGTAAAATGAGATCAGATAGCATTTGGTAAATGATGGGAGCCTTTTATATAGAATAGCGATTGATTAAGTGTTTTCATATATTGAATACCGGATTTATATTTAAAGCTGGCGACGTACTATTGAGGATTATATAAGATGACACGATGATACAAGGCAACTTATTCGATCAAAAGCTGTGATATTTTAGCCCCTGTCCTTGTTGTACTATCATATTTTTTACTTCTGCAGGCGGAAGTTGATTGGCAATGTGTACCACACGTTAACTACGTTACCGTTTTGAGTCCCGGGAATAAATCTAGGTAGCTTTTCTACGATACGGATAGCTTCTTTATCAAGGGCCGGATGCTTACCTTTGAGTACAGTCACTTGATCAACTTCACCGCTCTTTGTTACAACGAAGCGCACAGTCACCGTGCCTGAAACGCCTTCTTCTGCTGCCTGTGAGGGATAAATGAAATTATCGCTGAGGAATTTGTAGAGAGCGGCATCACCTCCGGGGAAAATAGGCATTCGTTCAACATCGTAAAAAATGGGTTCCTTTTCACTAACTATAGTTTGTGGCTCATTACGTCGTTGTGCTTGTGCTAACTGCTGACTCGATGTTGGTTGCTGAGTTTCAGTATGTATTGACGCTTTTTTAGGTGTATCAGATACGGCGCGAACTCTATTAACGCTTGTCTTGAGGTTCTCAAGAATACATCCCGAAAACATATTAATATACCATGCGTTATAGATACCATACTCAGTTTGAGTCCAATAATTCCACTTAGGATTCTCATCACCATTAAAAGCCTTTATTAAGTAATTTATCGCAACATAATTATCCGACATAACCTGCGCCTGCTTTTTTGTAGGAAGGCGGTTCCTGTATAAGTTCATTGCTTCATCCCACGTAAGTTCATTTTTACCACTATCAAACAAATCAAGAATAAAGTTCTCACCATTACCTATAACTACTATACCCTTTTTCTCAAATTGTATTCTCTCAATATCAGATAGGTTTCTCCAAGCGTTTTCCGAAAAATAGAAATATGCACCCTCGCACTCGCAAGCTAAATGGAGATTTTTGGGCGTTGTAAAATTAGCATATAACTCCCGCATACCCTGAGGCTTAACTGGTTGCTGTTGGGCTGTAGCCTCCACAAGCTGTCCGGAATCTCCCATGATGACATTGGGGTCAGCTCCGGGCATTTCTATAGTAAGCAGATATGTACTGCCCGACTTAAGCGAGCCTATCGCCGGATATTTTGAGAAATCGAGAGTTAACGTTAGATATCCCGGTGTCCATATTTCAAGGTATCGGGCTTCTGGTTCTTTACCTGTCATATATACCCAGTAGCGCCCCATCTTGTATTCAGGCGCAGGTTCAACAATATTCCCGTCAAATTCGGCTTTAGGCGATGCTATCTCGACCTTAATGAGCGCACACAAATCTCCGTTGAGATCGCGACGCGGTTTGACTTGTGCACTTAAGTCGCTTTTGTCCTGAACAAAACGTTTAACTTGTAGTGCCTGCGCATAACATTCATGGAAGCCAAAAAATAAAAAGACTACACTACTAATAGTAGTCAGAATAAAAGATTTATATCTCCGATTTAATCTCATAGACACTATTGTTCCGGTAACTGATGGACTGTTCTTACTTTGCTTGTAACTTTATTTATTACATTACTTATCAATCCCAAACTATATAGATTGCTAGCCCAATAAGGCAATGATTTATCCTCGGTTCTTTTCCAATACTCGTATGGAAGTTTTTCTCCGCCAAAGAAGATTAACGCATTATTTAATGCTTTATAGCAGTCCATCATGACAACGGCCTGTGCTTCAGTGGGAAGACTGGCTCCAAACTGTGTCACAGCTTCCTCAACTGTGTAACTTTTATCTTCTATATTATTAAGATCAACAATGAATCGTTCACCATTACCGATGACTACAACACCGATCTTGTCAAATCGTGACTGTTCTGCTGACATCATCGCAGACCATTCTTTCTCAGAAAAATAATACCACTTGTCTTTATACACACACGCGAGATCAAGATGCTCAGGATATGAAGCATCTGAATTATCACAGCCAGGATTCGGATGCGAATCGTCAGGAATATTTATAATTAGTAAATAAATCTGCCCCGGTTGTAATTGATCTATACCCTGTATTTGTGAAAAGTCAACACAAATAGGCATATAACCAGGTGCAAAAACTTTAAGGTATTGGGTTCTACTATCATCACATGACATATACACATGATACTCATTATCTTGATGTGCTGAAACCGAGCCAACAATATTCCCAAAAAATTCGGCCTGTGGCGATGCAAGTTTTACTATAATGAGTGCACATGAGTCTCCAAACTCAAAATGTTTCACTCCACATTCAGTTGTGGCAGAATTCACAGGAGTAAAACTTTCGACTTGCATGGTTTGAGCTTGGCTCACCTTGACTCCAGCCAAAATAGAAGCGAATAAAAAGATTAATCTAAGTATATGCATACGTTTACATTCTCAAATGTATATTGTCATTATCTGCAAAGATAAGGATATTTTCTTAAATTAGTATCTTAGATTTCCCCTAAGTTGGATTTTTGATAATTTAATCAGAGATATATAGATATAATTCTATCTCAAGTACTCATAATTAGTGTATTAAAACAAAGGATTAATATTTTTTTTGTGTTCTAAGGTAAAGAAGATGATCGTCTTTTTGTATATAAAGCTCTGACAAATATTTTTTGACTTACAAAAGTATAAAAAACTCAGATAATACTCGTGAGAATGACTATAGCAGATGGGTGGACTCCATATTTTCTATAATTTCTTGTAGGATAGCAAAAGATATAAAGATGTTTTGTATCTTTGCGACAATTATAACCTAATACTTTATAATGATGAAAATACATGTATATGCTGTATTGCTAATTACTACCTTTCTGATATCATGCGGCAGTCCTGAGTCTGATGGAAAGAAAGCTGCACAGGCTTTCTATGAATGTTCCGAAACTTTTAATAAAGATCTTGACAGAGAGATTCGTGAATACCTTGCAAACTTTAGCGATTACAATTTTACAACCCGAGTAGAGGCCAGGGCGAAAGTAGATGAAATTCTCGACAAAGTATCCAAAGAGTATGAAAAGAACCAGCGTGATGCAACTCAATTATATCATAAGCTGAAAAATAAATATCTGTCTAATTACAAAGATGCAGCAGAGTTTGATTATGCATATCGCGCACAGCGGGAGATGTATGAAGGTGAGGAGCTACATGGTATACCCTTGACGCTTGAAGTCGATGAAATGATTCGGACAATAATTCCGCCAAAGCCTGGTCTTGAAACTATTAAACTTGATTTGGTTGGCCGCTCATGGCAGGACAAACCCGAGGGTTATTTTGGACAAGAGAAAAATACCATTAAGCAAGGCTCAGTAAAAAATGTGGAGATCTTATCTCAAACAGAGAGCAAAGATGTCTATAATTTACATGCTATTATAAGTATACAAGATAGATTAGGATCTGCCACTTATTTATTGGATGCTGATATTAGATATCTACTAGGCGATGCTGATGAATGGAAGATAGATCAATTAGGAATAAATTCAGTAGATGTCGAAAGAACTGGACTCTTTAATAAATATATTACAGCGAGACTTACACAACCATGGGTAGATAACCAATTAGATCTAACAAATAATTCTGATGCAACATTAATCGTAGGTGGTCTGTTTTTAGCAGATTATCCTGATGGTTGGCATAAATTCTGCGTTGATATTGAACCTAATAGTACAGAAAGGGTAGGAGGAATGTGGTCTGGAATAGGAAATATAACTCAATATGAAATCGATTTTGTAGAGCGCAAATAGACTTAATTGATATATCAACCTAAAACTGCCTTTAGCTAATAGCTTCTCAAGGGAGTAGTGCACTATCAAGTAGATTATTACCCCGGGCCCACGCATCAAAAATTTGTATTAGGAAGCATCCTCCTTAGATAGTCGTTTGAGAGGCTTGCCTTGAGACGTCTTTTCTTCAAGCTGCTTTTGTCGATATGTTCTTTTGATAACTTGCGTTGGGAATCTTTGTCGTACTTTGAAGCATTCGATTATAATATGCCATCACTAATCACGGCCGGTTTGATTTATGCATTGGTGTTGCTACCCTTTGTTGTTTATGAGCTTTATCGGAAACCTAAGCATCTTCGCTTCTCAGAAATTTTTCGCGACAGGATTAAACTTAATGGGTCGATAGTTTTATTGATTTTATCGACGTTGCCAATTTTGGCTTGGCCTGTATCCGATGTGATGAGCCGTATTGTTTGGAATGTGGTTATCTGTCATGGTGTGGGCTTGCTGTTCTACACTTGGTTGGTGATGTATCCTTTATTTTTTATTTTAGGTTTTGTTGGATATTGGATTATATATAAAAATACTCGCAGCTATCAGCGGGCGTTGATTGCTTTGCTCATACAATGGCTGGTGATTGTCGTGTGGTTTTTAGTAGCATTTATCGTCGGTGTGTAGGTTGATGTCGCCAGTTGCAATTTACGATAAGTATTGACGGATAAGTTCGGTTATGTGCTAAAGTGGTGTACTGTATTTATTTACCTGCCCGCTTAACATATTTTGGGGCTGTGGGGTGCACAATCTGTGCTGCGAGGTGTTAACTTTGTAGCGTATTTAACTATTTGCAAACTGCCACACAATAATATATGAGCAATATCCTGACATCGCTTGTGTCCTCGTCAACAGCACGTTTCGGCGCCGACCGCATAGCATTCTCGTTTATCAAGGATGCCGATGCCGAGATTGTGCCTTATACATGGGCCGACGTTGCTGCTGTTTCGCAGCGCGTGGCCGGCGCACTGATCGACGCCGGCGTGCGACCGGGCGATTCTGTGGCGGTGTTTGCTCCCAATATGGCTGAGGTGGTTCTCACCGATCTTGCAGCCTACGCCGTGCGCGCCGTGCCGGTGTCGATATATTCCACATCAAGCCCTTCGCAGGTTGCATATATCCTCAACGATTGCAAGGCTGCGGTGGTGTTCGTCGGTTCGCAGAAGCAATATGATGTTGTGCGCGAGGTCGTTGCCGATTGTCCGTGCCTCAAGAAGATCGTCACTATGGATCCATCGGTTGAGCATGACCCTCATGACGCACTTGTGTGTCGTTTCTCCGGAATTGCCACGGGGCCTGCTCCCTCGGCCGATGTGCTCACTGATATAGAAATCCGCACTTCGCAGGCAACCCCCGACGATGTCGCTACGTTGCTATATACTTCAGGCACCACAGGCGAGCCCAAAGGCACCATTCTGCCCCACAGCTGCTTTAATGCACAGCTCGAGGCTCATCTTAGGCGCCTTGTCTCGCTCTCCCAGGCCGACACATCGCTGTGTTTCCTTCCCTTGAGCCATATATTTGAGAAAGCATGGTGCTATTTTTGCCTGATGAAAGGCATGCATGTCACCATCAACTATGACCCTCGGCAGATAGCCCGTGTGCTTCGTCGGGTGCGCCCCACGTGCATGTGTTCCGTGCCCCGCTTCTGGGAGAAAGCATACGTGGCAGTGCATGAGCGCCTCGACTCGGCCTCGGCGTTGAAACGCAGGCTGCTGTCGGCGGCTATACAGGTGGGCATGCGTCGAAACATCGACCATGTGCGCTGTGGCCTGAAGGTGCCGCGCTTGCTTGCCGCCCGTTATGCCTTCTATGATCGAGTGGTGCTCGCACCTTTGCGCAAAGCCATTGGTGTTGACAGGGCTAATATACTGCCGGTTGCTGGCGCTCCCCTGAGTGACGAGATTGTCGAATTTTTCCGTGCTGCCGGTGTGCCGCTCGTCATCGGGTACGGCCTGTCGGAAACCACTGCCACGGTATCGTGCTATCCTTATGTCGATTATAAGATAGGCACCGTCGGCACCCCGGTCGATTGCGTCGAGGTCAAGACCGGCGAAAACTCCGAGATTTTTGTCAAAGGCCCCACAGTTATGCGCGGTTATTTCAACAAGCCTGAGGCAACCGCCGAAGCTTTCACTGCCGACGGATGGTTTCGCACCGGCGATGCAGGCACAATCGCCCCCGACGGCACAATCACTCTCACCGAGCGCATCAAAGACCTTTTCAAAACATCAAATGGCAAATACATTGCTCCACAGGCGCTTGAGAGTCGCCTCGCTGCCGACCCCTTTATCGAGCAGGTAGCGGTCATCGGCGACAACCGCAAGTATGTCACGGCGATTGTCGTGCCAGCCTTTGCAGCCCTCAAGAAATATGCCCGTAAGCATCGCATTGCATACACCAACCTCGATGAACTCATAAATAAATCTGAAATCAAGCAGATGTTGCGCCGACGTATTGAGAAATTACAGGCCGGCATGGCATCCTTCGAGCAGATAAAGAAGTTTGATCTGCTCCCCGCAGAGTTCACTATAGAGTCGGGCGAACTCACCAACACACTCAAACTATGCCGCCCGGTTATTGCCCGGCACTATGCCGATCGCATCGATGCCATGTATCAGAGCTGAATTCTCATTATTTCCGGTAATGTTATGAAGATTCAGTCAGGAAAAGTGTAGGCGCTACCACATCGGGTCGTCACGCTCTCTTTTCTAGTTTTACGTTGTTTAATATTAAAGTGCCAAGTTTTGGCATACATGATGACTAATTTTGCACCCGAAAGCAATAGTGTTTTCCATCAAAACTTTAAAATCTGTAGTCACATGTCGTTTCTTATAATACTCTTTCTTTTACTTTGTTGGCTCGTGCAAGCTCTCAAAGAAGGAGGCAATATTAAGTAGATCTCAAAAAAAGTAGGGTTAAGTCTGTCATCACAAAGTCGTGTGTTGTCACTGATTTTTTGTGTCAGATTTTTTGCTGAAATAATTTGCACTTTAAAATAAATGTTGTACCTTTGCATCACCAAAATATGGTGAGCATAGCTCAGTTGGTTAGAGCGTCGGATTGTGGTTCCGAAGGTCGAGGGTTCGAAACCCTCTGTTCACCCCATTTCATGAGTATTTAGTTTGGAAGCATCAGTCTGTGAAATATCGGACTGATGTTTTTTAATTTAGTTATTATCAGGGTTTTATATTTCTGCTATGCCTGCCAGCGACATTATAAATAAAGAAGACCTCCGTGAGTTGCTCGACCGCGAGAGTACACGCATCAACTGCTACGATTTCATTGCCGATGACCCCGTGCAGTTTCCGCGGTTGTTCACCGACAAGCGCGACATCGAGATTATGTCCCTCCTTGCAGCCACAATAGCCTGGGGCAACCGCAAGATGATCTGCCGCAACGCCGGGCGGCTTGTGTCGGTTATGGAGCATTCGCCCTACGCATATATGATGGATAAGGGATATGAAGAGTTGGCACCCGAGGGGAACATCCACCGCACATTCTTCAACCGCAATTTGCAGAACTATCTGCGCGGTCTGCGCCACATCTACACCCGCTATGCTTCGCTCGAAGATTTTGCCGCAGCTGCAGGGGTAGGGCAGAGCCAGTTGCCTGCCTGGCAGTTCGCGCGCGCAATCAATGCAGCCATCGCCGAAGCAGTCGGCGCACCCGATTGCCGCTGTATGCCTGCAAACACCGACACATCGGCCCTTAAACGCCTTAACATGGCGCTCCGTTGGCTTGTGCGCGACGACGGGCTGGTTGATCTTGGCGTTTGGAAAGTACTTAAGCCCTCGCAGCTGTATATCCCCTATGACGTGCATGTGCAGAATACATCGCGCTCTTTGGGGCTTGTCGATCGCAAGGCTGTCGACCGCAAGGCTGTTGAACAGCTCACTGCAAAGCTCCGCGAGTTTGACCCCGAGGATCCGGTGAAGTATGACTACGCGCTCTTCGGTCTTGGCATTGAGGCTAAAAAAGCCGATAAGGAGTAATTCTTTTCACAGCCTTGCGCATCGAGCGGCCTAATCTGGCCGCACCGGCGGGGAGCCATCGTGCAGTCGCAAATCCGGGCTTCTTATTATCTGTTTCGGGCAGAGGTGCGTTGCTCATCTCTTGTGCCGGGCGTGGTGCAGCCGCCGACGCTGCAAACAGCCATTTTGCAAGAAATGGCGACGTGCGTATCAGGCCGCTTATAGCCAGGCATCCGGCCACAATCGCTATGCTCACGGCGCCGATAATCACCACTTCAAGTATATCGTTGTTGCGATGCCAGAAGAGGCTCTTCATTGCCGGTATACGTGGCAGCAAAAACCAGTGTATCATGTAGATATCGAGTGTGCGCCGGCCCACGAACTGCATCGTGCGGCTCAGGCGCCCGTCGGCGTTCCAATAATCGCGATGTTTCCAGAAGAAACTCAGAACAGCCGCCACAAGGCATGCACTTCCTGCCAGCGAAAGCACCGATGCGCTAACAGTGTCGATATGCAACTGGTCTTTCATTATCAGCAATGTCAGACAAACCGATCCTGTTATGATGGCTGTTGTGATCACGCTGTTGCGACACAGGCGATCAAGAAATTCAGTCTTGCGCGCGCCGCACACACTGCCTATTGCAAAAAATATGAAAAATTCGCAGCTTTTGCCTGTCGGGAACCATTTGTTTATGTCGTGCATGTCGCAGTGGCACAGTGTCATTACCGGCACCACAGCATATAGCAGGAGACCTATAGCTATAAGTATCGCAGACCTGTGTCTCGGGCAGCAGCGCCGGCATAATGCCGACACCGTGTAATATAGGCCGAACATGGCAGTCAGCGCAACCGTGAACCAGTAGCCTCCCGGGAAGCTCCATTGCCATGATGTGCAACCAACAAAGATCGAAAAAAATACTATCGTAGGTATAAGCTCTATGCGCGCCTTTGTGGCGAATCGTTTCAGGGCGAAAGTCCCGGTCCATGCTTCTACGGCTTTCGATGCTACAAAGCCGCTGATAAAGAAAAACATAGGCATGCGCAAAGCCACAAAGAGCTGCGATATCACCGACGGACTCGAGTAGAGATCAAATGTCGTGCCGCGCACGTGGTGAAATACCACGAGCGTCATCGTCAGGCCACGGATGACATCAAGGGTTTTTATGCGTCGTGAGTCGAGAGTTTTCATTGCGGCCGCAAAGTTACTAAAAAATCCTGATTCTCAGCCAAAAATGTAGTGTTAACAGTTCCGGAAAATGTGAATGGGATATAAATGTAATTTGATATTTGTAAATGAAAGGTTTTTAGTATATTCGCAATATAAAACCAAAAAGTAGATGGAACTTGATTCTCGAAATATAAAGAGACTATTGAGAATACAGAAACATTATATTGCCAAGAATTGGGTCAGCTTCTTAAAGAAGGCGGTAGCATATATCTATTTGTGCACTGTTTTTGCTGTGATGCTGACGTTCTTTTCGTATATGGTGACACACCATGTAGAACTTGAGATTGGTTTTGCGCTCTTGGTAATCTTATGTCTATTTCCTATAAATCTTATTGTTAATCATCTAATTGTAAGGATTGCTGTGAGTCATAAGACGTTGTTTATATTTGAAATCCTTACTGTGTTAGCCATTGTTTCGATACTTCTTGGCAATATTGTGTCTTTCCGTTTTTAATGTGTCCTGCGACATTTTAATAATACATCAATATTCCTTATCTTTGCATTAGTGATACATTATTGCAGGAATGTATATGCAGAGTAACGTCAAAGATTTTTTCATACCCGATAATGAGGTAAAACTTTGTGATGAACTTGACTACACCCGCGTAGATGAATACATCCGCTCGGCCGAGGCTTTTTCGCGCACTTCCTACCAGAGTGTGTATATAATTGATTACTTCAAGCAAAACTTCCTCTATGTCTCGCCAAACTCAATGTTTCTGTGTGGTCGCACACCGCAGCAGGTGCAGGCACTCGGATATCGGTTCTATCTTGAGTTTGTGCCTGTAGATGAGCACCCCATGCTTCTCGCGCTCAATAATGCCGGCTTCTCGTTTTTTAGTGGTTTACCAATCGAGCAGAGACTCGAGTGGTATATTTCCTATGACTTCCATATCATCTCCGACGGGCGCCGCATGCTCATCAATCACAAACTCACACCACTGGCCCTTACCTCTGACGGAAAGATATGGCTTGCGCTGTGTGTCGTGTCGGCTTCTAATCACACCGAGCCGGGGCATGTTGAACTGCACCGCGACGGCTCATCTCAATATTATGAATACAACATGCTGACTCGTCGTTGGGATCCTCGCGAAATGCCTAAACTCTCCGACGGCGAGAAGACGGTGCTCACTCTTTCTATTCAAGGCTACACCATGGCAGAGATTGCCGATAAAATATGCCTATCGCCAGACACGGTCAAGAAATATCGCCAGCGTGTGTTTGAAAAACTCCGCGTGCGCAATATCTCTGAGGCTGTAGTCTGCGCAACCAACAACAAGTTGATTTAAAAATCCCGCATCCTCAATTGTCTACTTTTAGGTATGGCACAGGCCGTATCTCTGCCGTAATTTTGCGTCGTAATAATTATCTCGGCGATGGAAAATTACGATATGTCTGTATGCCATGCTTTGACAACTGAAATGTTAAATAATAGTTAAACATGGTATTATGTATAACATAGTATTGTGCAATGTGCTACATTTGCACCGTCGACATTACGAGATTACAACACAAATTATTAAACTTATCATTAAAATAGAGAGAAATGAAGCAGACAAAACTATATGTCAATCGCTTGGATTCTAAAAGAATATACGTAATGCTGCTGTCGGTGGTGTGTGCATTTGGGTGTGCAGTTGCTCAGTCTGAGGTTGCCGACACCATACAGGGCAGGGAGCTCAATGAGATTGTTGTCGCAGCGCCCAGGGTTGTCCGCAAAGCCGATATGGATATATATCACCCGTCGAAGAGTGCGGTTGAGAACTCTAAAAACGGCATGGAGCTTCTGCGAAATCTGATGATACCGTCGTTAAATGTTAATGATGCGCTGGGCGCAGTAACTTCAGCCGGCACAGCAGTCGAAGTGCGCATCAACGGTCGTGTGGCGACTATTGATCAGGTGAGATCACTGTTGCCTGAGACCATCAAGCGCGTTGAGTGGATTGACAATCCCGGTCTGCGATATAAAGGAGCAAGCTATGTGCTCAATTTCATTGTTGCAAATCCATCTCTTGGCGGTTCGCTCATGCTTCAGGCCCAGCCTGCTCTTAATCAAAAATTTGGTTATTATTATGCTGATGTCAAACTCAATTCCGGTCGCTCGCAGTGGGAAGTCGGCAGCTACTTCAAACTCACTGAAGACATAAAGGCGCACCGTGAATACAAAGAAACGTTCACTTTCCCCGACGGCAATACTCTCACCCGCGTAGAGACGCCCCTCAGTGGCGACGTCGACGGCACGATGGGTGCCGAGTGGGCGTCATACAGCTACATTAAGCCCGACACCACAGTGTTTTATGCTTCTATACGCGCCGATCACACCTATAGCAATGGCCTTTTATATCGTGGTTTGCTCTCCATGAGTAATGGCTCCGACGATATCCTGTTGACCAACGATAAATCTGCCAAGGGCATCACACCGTCGGCCTCAGCCTATCTTGAGCAGCACTTTGGCCGCCACCACACTCTTGTGGTTGACTTCAGCGCATCGCACTATTCAGGCCATTCGGCCTCGCTGTATCAGGAGCGCCTTCCCGATGCCTCCGACTTTCTCACAGATGTGAATACATATATCACCGACAGCAATCAGGCTTACGGCCTTGAGACAAACTATATACTGTCAGTCGGAAAGTCGCGATTCACTGCCGGTGCGTCATACACAGCCAACCGTAATCGCTCGGCCTACCGCAATCTCGGCGGGGAGGTATTTCATCAGAGTCAGGATAAGGTGTATTTCTTTGCCGAATATTTCAGGCAGATCAATAAATTCACCGTCACTGGCGGCCTTGGTGCACAATACACATCTTTCAATTTCCGCGAGACATCACAAGGCAGCAACTCGTGGAATCTCCGCCCTCAGGCCACGCTCACATACTCTATAAACTACAATCACAATCTCCGGTTGTCTTTCACTTCCTGGCAGTCGGCTCCATCTTTGGCCGAAACCAATATTGCGCCTCAGCAGCTCGATGGCTTTCAGTGGCAGATCGGCAATGCATCGCTCAAGACATCCTCGTCATACATGCTCACCCTGCGATACGGCCATAATTTCCCGCGAGTATCGGGCGCATTTAATGTGCGGGCATTCACAAGCCCCAATGCCATAACACCGTATCTATATTGGGACTCCGACCGGCTGATTACAACATACGAGAACAGTCGCGGTTTGCAGAATCTCACATTCTCGCTCTCCGAGCAGATACAAATCATCCCCGATTGGCTCTTGTTCTCCGGTACTATCAGATATAGAGCCGAGAAAATGTCGGGCACAGGTTATCGTTTCTATAATCACTGCTGGAGTGGTGATGCAGCGCTTATGCTCTCGCACAGCGGTTTTAATCTGGTCTTTCAGTATGTGCGTGCCCAGCGCGACCTCTGGGGCGAAAAAATCTCCTGGGGTGAGGACATCACTGTTATCGAAGGAACATACAACATCAAGAATTGGCAATTCGGAGCCGCAATCATTATGCCATTCGGAAAATACGATCAGGGCTCGAAATCGCTCAGCCGCTGGAACCGAAATGAGCAGCACATGCGCTTAGATATGCGCGTGCCATATATAAAGATCAGCTATAACCTGCAGTGGGGTCGCCAGAAGCGTGGTGCCAACAAACTCATTAACGCCTCTGCCGATGCCGACAAATCAAGTATAGGTTCACGATAAGCAATTCTACATATAGTACATAATATAAATAAGAGTTATTACGGAATTTTTTTTGACAGTTACTCATGCTAATCAATGGGAGTTCTCGGCAGTGATGTCGGGGACTCTTTTTTTGCCTGTCAGCTTTTTCTAAGGATTATAAATATCCGGATTAAAGAATGCCATGATGTCGTATGCTTGGTTGAGCGCAGTCGCAGCCCGAGATGTCGGGTCGATTGCGGCTGCTTGCTTGTAGTAGCCCATTGCCGAGCGTCTGTTGCCGAGTTGCCAGTCGAGTTTTCCACGCATAAACAGGGCTTCCGCGTCATTTGCGCCCGACTCGGTCTTCAGGTATGCATCAAGGGCAGCTGCGGCTTCGTCTGTTTTTCCGTTTTCTATGAGGGTGAGTATATTTTGCAGATTGAACATAAATGTGTATTTTTGTTTTATATATTGTATAACACCGTTGTATATACGATATTTCACTGCAAAGATATGAAACGTTTCAGCTTTTTAGCTTTTTTAGGCGTGTTTTTATGCACTGCGGCTTATGGCGCCGATCCCATGGCCACAAATTACTCTACGGCTGATTGCCAAGGCAGTCTGCGCCCATATCCCGTGCCTCGCACCACTACAGCTGTGCCCGACACTCTTGTGCCGGTTTTTATAAACCATGTTGGCCGACACGGTGCCCGCTATCCTTCGTCGGCCCGCAATGCTCTTGCCTTGCGCGACGCTTTGCGCAAAGCCGACTCCTTGGGCACACTCACGTCTATGGGGCGCGAGATGATGAAGATAAACGACCTGGTTATCAATATGAGTGATGGCCGCTGGGGTGCTCTTGACTCCCTTGGCATGGCTGAGCAACGGGGCATTGCTTCGCGCATGATGCTCAATTTTCCTCAGGTCTTCGACAAGGGTGGCAACGTGTCGGCTTTGTCGTCTTATTCTCCGCGTGTGATGATGAGTATGTATAGCTTCACTCATCAGATGGATCGGCTCAACAATAAGCTTGAGTTCACTACAACCACGGGGCGGCAGAATTCTTTGCTCATGCGCCCCTTTGATGTCGATCAGGATTATATAGATTTCCGCAAGTCGGGCGTCACCGACGAGCCTTATGACACTTTTGTCAAGGCCGTTTGTCCCACAACTGCAATCCGTCGGGTGCTTGGTGATAACTATCCTTTTGCCGATGATGCCGAGGCTCGGTCTCTTGCTCTTGCTCAATACTATATTGTGGCCGGTCTTAGTGCTATGGGGGTGCACTATGATGCACTCAAGATGTTCAGCACCGAGGAATACAATGCCCTGTGGTCTTGCTTCAATATGCGCCAGTATCTTCAGCGCACTGCCACTACACTCAGCTCGGTTCCTGCCGACATAGCTGCTCCGCTTGTTCTTGATCTTATTACAACAATGGACGCTGCCGCCGAGGGCACGTCGACTTATGTGGCCTGTCTGCGGTTTGGACACGCCGAGACCATGATGCCTCTCACATCCTTGCTGCATCTGCCCGGATGCTATTATCTCACTAACTATTATGACACCGTTGCCATGCACTGGCGCGACTTTTATGTCGTGCCTATGGCCTCCAATCTGCAGTTTATATTGCTGCGCAATTCCCGCGGTCAGTGCTATGTGCGTGTCGATTTCAACGAGCAGCCCATCACCCTTATCCCTAACGATGACCGCATATATATCCCCTGGGGCGAAGCGCGCGACTACATGATGCGCTGCGTGCCGTTGTATATGCAGTAAAAGGCTTATAGTCCTTGTCTGATCTATAAGCCTCAAAATCGTCTCAAGAAAAGAAATTTTTTACTTGCGTAGTGCCGATTCTATCTTCGAGATATCCTCCTTGAGCTTCTTCTCGATAGGGAGGCGTTCTTCTATGCTGTTGCAGGCATAGAGCACTGTGGCATGCGATCGCGACAGACGGGTGCCTATTGCAGTGTAGGGCATTTTGGCGAGTTTCTTTGCAAGATACATCACCACCTGACGTGCATCTGATATTTCACGCTTGCGGCTCTTGGTGAAGATGACATCCGCATCGAGGTTGTAATACGATGCCACTTCTTGAGTTATTGCTTCAAAGTTTACTTGCTTTCGGTTGATCTTCACAGCGTTATTCAGAACCTTGCGTGCAAGGTCTACAGTGATATCTCGGCCAAGCACTGTTGCGTGGGCTATCAGCGACACTACAACTCCTTCGAGCTCGCGGATTGAGTCGGTGACGTTTTCGGCGATATATTCCAGTACTTCTGCCGGTATCGACAGGCCGTCGCGCTCGGCTCGGCGCTCAAGCACATCCTTGCGCAATGTCTGGTCGGGCTTATCGAGCTGAGTTGACATTCCCCACTTAAAACGCGATAGTAATCGTGCCTCAAAGCCCTCCATCTGGGCTGGTGCACAGTCGCTCGACAATATTATCTGCTTCTGGTTTTGATGCAGATGGTTGAAGATGTGGAAAAATGTGTTTTGCGTGCCCTGCTTGCCGCTGAGATCCTGCACATCGTCGATGATGAGCGTGTCAATACTCTGGTAGAAGGCAAAGAAGTCATTTATATGATTGTTGCGCAGTGCAGCAGTGTACTGGCTCTCAAATAATCGTGCAGTCACATAGAGCACACGCGCCATGGGGTTGCGCTCTTTTACTCTGATGCCTATAGCCTGTATTAGATGGGTCTTGCCCACACCTGTCGGGCCAAATACAAACAGAGGATTAAATGTCTTGCATTTAGGATTGTCTGCGATTGCCTCGCCTATCGAGCGGGCGATTTTATTGGAGTTGCCGCCACAGTAATTCTCAAATGTATAGTAGGGATTGAGCTGTGGGTCTATATCCTGGGCTACTACCGGCTGGAAAGGATTTGCTGCAACCTTGCCCTGTGCTATAGGCGATGGGTTGTTGTTGCGCACATTGACCTGCGATTCCGGATCATTGCGCACTGCATAGAAGTTGAAGATGATGACAATACCCTCGCCGAAAAATTTGCGCACTGATGCCACAAGGAGTTTGCCGAAGCGCTCCTCGAGCTGCTCGGCATAATATCCTGAGGGCACACTCAGACGCAACTTGCCATCCTGACAGCTCAAAGCGCTGACAGGCTTAAACCAAGTGTCGAATTGTTCTGTGGAGACGTTGTCGCGTATGAAAGCAAGACAGTCATTCCACTTTTGGGTTAGCACATTTTCCATTGTCAAAGGAGATGGCATGCCGGGTTTAAGAGGATGATAGTTTATTTTGAGGCTGAGAGGCTGGGCGGCATGCCTGACTTTAGCAGTGCAAAATTGCGATATGTTTTTTTATAAAACAAATGCAATTTTGTTTTGTAAATTGAAATATTCTGCAATCGTGTGAGTCTCAGCGGCTTATTTAAGCTATATTGCTGTGTTTATTTTATTGCTTTAAGTATTATGTATAATCGGCTGTAATTAAAGAACATGCATTTGCATTGTTTGCCTATGTCTTAAAGCGATTGTTAATAACTTTTTTGCCGATGATGCGCTTTTAGATGCTCTCAGAAGCATTTGTATATAACAATGGCTTATTTAGATTGTGTCTAAATAAGCCATTGTTGCGTTGCTGTTACAGAAGCTTGATGCTGATGTAGCGTTTTGGGTTTTTCTTTATGTCGATAAGCAGAGAGTCAAGCGATGCTACTGTGGCATTGAGGTTGTCATACAGCCCCGGGTCGTTGATAAGTCGCCCGAGCGTTGAGTTGTCCTTGCCCAGGGTTTCGCTGAGTTGTCGCAGGTTTGCTGTTAAGGTGTTGATGTTGTCGGCTATGGAGTCTATCGGCAGATCCTTTGCCTTTGCCGTTAGCGTGGCTATGTCGGCTGATGCTCCGGCAAGATTGCCTGAGATTGTATTTACATTCGCCGCTATCGGCGGGAGTGTGCCCATCAGTGCATTCAGTTGGCGGGTTGACGCTTCAAGATTGGCTGTGATGGCATCAAGGCGTTTCACCGATGCAGCCAGTGCAGGGTCAGCTACAAGATTGTTTACCGATGTCAGCAGTGTGTCTACTTTGGGAATTATACGCCCCACTGCGGGCAACATTTCATTGGCTACGTTGTCCATCATTCCGGCTTTGTTCTCGCCTTTGAGACGGTCGCCCACATTGTGGTAGTTGTTGCCGGCGCCCGGGATAAGCTGTATCGCCGCGGTGCCGAGCAGGTCGGTGCCGAGCATTGCCACTGTGCCCTCCGGCAGACGCAGCTCTTTGTTCAGGCTCATTTCCACAAGCACGTGTCCCGGATTGTCGTACTCGTATGATATTTCGCGGACAAGGCCGACCTTGAATCCGTTCAGCGTCACAGGGGCCGACACAGCCAGGCCCTCCACATTGGTGTACGTCGCGTAGTAGTAATTGGTCGGTTTAAAGATGTTGATACCTTTGAGGAAGTCGATGCCTACAACAAGAATAGCTATTGACACTATAGCTACTATGCCTATGATCACTTCTTTTGAAAAAATCTTTTTCATCGGTTGAAACGGGTGTGAGTTTTATTCTTTATCGGCTGATGGCGGTTATTTCACGCGCTTGCCGTCTTTTATTCTTATTATGAATGCGTCGGGGAATAGTTTCTGCACTTTTGCGAGCCGCTTTTTTGCTTCGTCAAACGAGGTTGTTGCTCCGCAGTGATATTTTAGCAGGCCGCGGTCTTCATAGCACTCGGCGTCGGCTATGCCTTTCAGTTTGGCATCGCCGGGAGCGAGTGCCGTCTTGCTTGTCAGAAACTGCACGCTGTATAGCAATCCGGTCTTGCTGGCCTGCGGTAGGGCGTCGGCCTCTTGTTGCTGCACCTGGGTTGTCGGGCTGCTATGCTGCTCTACATCTGGCACTGGCGGCACTGTCGTCTGCACTCCGATTTTGCGGTCATAGTCTGCCTTATAATCTATAAAAGCAGCGAATAGTGCTGTAGCAAGCTTGTTGCGACCCTTTTCCGAGGCCATGAACGACTCCATGTCGGGGTTACATATAAAGTCAAGCTCCACAAGCACTGCCGGCATAGATGTCGCATGGAGTACCCAGAATCCCGCCTGACGCACTTTTTTGTCAGCTCGCCCTGCTTTATGCACAAGCTCGTGCTGGGCTTTCGATGCGAAGTCAAGGCTCTGCACCATGTGGCGGTTCTGTTCCATTTCAAATATTATATATGATTCGGCCGACGACGGATCAAAGCCTTCATAACGCTCGGTGTAGTCGTTTTCGAGCACTATCACCGAGTTCTCTCGCTGAGCGACGGCCAGGTTCTTCTCTGCGCGGTCTACTCCTAATGTGTATACCGACGTGCCGTTTACATGCTTGCGGTTGCGGTTACGCTTGTCTACCGAGTTAGCATGAATAGAGATGAATAGATCGCCTTTGGCTCTGTTGGCGATATTTGCCCGCTCCTGCAACTCCACAAAATAGTCGCGGTCGCGCGTGTAGACTACCTTCACCTCTGATGCCTTGTATGCTTTGCCTATCATCTTGCCAAGCCGCAGACTCACATCGAGCACAATTGTCTTTTCGTTGGTGCGCTCGCCTATGGCGCCGTAGTCCTTGCCACCGTGTCCCGGGTCAATAACCACCACAAAGGGCCGGCTGCCTGCACAGTTTGCCTGGATAGGGCACATCACAGCTGTGGCACAACACAATGCAAGTGCTGCCACTATATGTCTGATATGTCGCCCCAGGATGGTCATGTCAAGTTTTTGAGGTGCAAATTTAGCAAAAATATCGCTATGATGAGTCGCGCCTTTCGCCATTTCGACCAATAAATAGTGCTCTTTGGCAACTAAACCGTGGCCGAGACGGTTATTTCAGAAAGAAATTCCTAACTTCGCGACATAACCCATATTATATAAATATGATAAGAAAGATATCAATTACGGTGATTTTTGCTTCTGCCTTAGCGATTATTTCGGCTTGTTCCGGCAATCACACGCCCGATGTTTCATCTGTTGACTCTGATGTGCGCCTTGTGCGCCTCGACAGCGTTATTTATTCCGGGGCAGTCACGGATAGTGCTTATTATCAGGCTGCCGGGGCAGTCCTTCATATCATGGGATATGACGGAGAATTGACCGACAGTATTATGCATGCCTATTCTGCTTCCCCGGCTGTGAGGATATTCACACCCGACGTTGCTGAGCGCTTCACCGACTTGACTGCAACCGAAATTGCCTTGAGCGAACTCGAGGTTGGCATTGATCAGGTCTTGCCTTCACTTGGCTCTCACCGTTACTATACCATAGTATCACCATATAGTCAGAGCGTATATATTTACTCCGACAGTCTTGTATTTGTGGCGCTAAACCACTATTTAGGGAGCGATTATGCCGGCTATCGCGGGCGTTTTGCCGACTATGAGACTGCCTTAAAGGAGCCTTCGCGCATTGGCGCCGATGTGGCGCGGGCCCTTGTGTACACAGGTTTCCCTGCCCGCTATGAGGCCGACAATGCGCCGACTCTTGTCTCGCGCATGATCTATGAGGGTGCTGTTGCTGTCGCCCTTGAGCACCTTATGCCATCACTCACCACCGCACAACGTCTTGGAGTCACTGATGAGCAGTGGCAGCAACTTCAGCAGCAGGAGTCGCAGCTGTGGCAGGCACTCCTTGGGAGGCAGTTGCTATACTCCACCTCCGAGGCCGATGCTGTGCGCCTTCTTTCTCCGGCCCCTGCCTCATCGGTGCTGTATGCCGGCGCTCCACCCATGGCCGGGCGCTTCATTGGCATGCGCATTGTCGAGTCTTATCTTAAGGCTCACCCCGATACTAAGGTCAAAGACCTGCTTGACAGCAACTTCTATGCCAGCGACCGCACCTTGGCACTCTCTGGCTACAAAGGCGCCTCGGTTAACTAAATTTAACTCAATCTAAGTGGCATAAACCCAGCGTAATAGCCGCGATGCACGGCTAATGATGTGAGAATCAGACTTATCATTTTGCTATGTCGCCGAAATTTGTTAATTTTGCAGTCGAATTAAGTTAATGACGACCATAGAGATGGCGTCGAGCAGGCCGATAATCGGCCGGGCGGTGTCGGGCGTTGGAAACGCGGAGGCACTTTGCCTTTAAGTCGAACTTAAATTATTGCAAATGAAGAAAAATCTTATGATTGCTGCGCTGGTGGCGATTATGGTTGTAGCTTCATCAGCTGTTGGCAAGCGCTCTCCCCGCATTGTGCCCGGTGAGCAGTCGCCCGAGCTTGTGCTCGACGGCACCGACCATTCGGTTGCTTTGTCAGACTATCGCGGAAGCTATGTATTACTCTCGTTTTGGGCCTCGACCGATGCCCCTTCGCGAGTAGCAGTCAACAACTACGACACAGCGCTGCGGCATCGTGGCGGTAACACTTCAAAAAATGACATTGTTCATCTGTCGGTCAACTTCGACACGTCAAAAGACCTCTTTGAAGCCATTGTAAAAGCCGATAACCTCGATGCAAGCACACAATTTAATGCGAGCGGCAATTTCGCCAAAAGCATTATCGGCAACTTCGATCTCGAACACGGGTATGGATCATTGCTCATTGATCCTTATGGCAAGATAATCGCCGTCAATCCCGAAATCTCGAATTTGACTGCTATCTGATACAAAGCAGGGGAGTCCAAACCGCCACATAGCGCGGCCGACTTCCCCACTTTTTGTTTTATACCCCTTCTATTTTTCAATAAATTCCGCCCGCATCTCTTTTTCAACTACATCAATTCTTCTTCTTTGGAGCGTATTTCTGTTTCACTATCTGATATGCTTGCTCTACTCTCGCATATATTTCGCTGTCGGGTATGTCGCCGTTGAAATGCAGGCCTATCCAATGTCTGAGACTTTGATTTATTGGGTTGCTCACTGAGGTATATTTCAGCCGTATTTGGTCTATATCTTCGGGTGTAGCCTTCACGTTGACGTATGTGAAGTCGTCGATGTCTATGAAGCAGAACATGTGGCCTATAACATAAAACACCAGAATTGAGTCATACTTTGCAGCAAACTTGCCGAAAGGCATCTTCTCTGTCACGCCTTCCATCGACATACAATATTCTCGGAAATCTTCTATATTCATGCGTTGGAGCTGTTTATTACTTTAGTGCGGTGTAGACCATTTGTGATATGTCGGCAATTATGCACGATGTAGCAGCCATATCGCCAGCTGAGTCTTCTATGAAAACAGCTAATCGCAACTATAAATTTATTCATATCTTTGTTTTGCAAAAGCAACTATTGATATGATCGTCTATAAATCCTGTGGCCTGCAGAAAGGCATAGCATATCGTGGTGCCGAAGAATTTAAATCCACGCCGGCGCATGTCCTTGCTCATGGCGTCGGATACCGGCGATGATACTGCAATATCCTGCTGCTCAGCAACCGGGTTGATTATCGGCTTCCCGTCAGGAAGAAAGCCCATGACGTAGTTGTAAAACGAACCATACTCATCAACTATTTCACAGAAATGTTGCGCGTTGCTTATGGCTGAGCGAATTTTCAGTCGGTTTTTCACGATTGAGTTGTCGCTCATGAGTCTGTCTACATCGGCCTCGGTCATGCAGGCTACGGCGTGTGGGTCGAAGTTATGAAATGCGCGTCTGTAACCTTCGCGTTTCCTCAGAATAGTTATCCAAGCCAGTCCGGCCTGGGCACTCTCGAGGGTGAGAAATTCGAATAGCACACGGTCGTCGCTCACCGGTTTACCCCATTCATGGTCGTGATATGATATATATAGCGGGTCGTTGCCACACCAGGCGCACCGCTGTTTGCTGTCTGTGTCTACGGGCATATTCACTTTTTTTCTGCAAATATAATGGATAGTGCTGCTTTACACAAATATACATGCGAGCAGAATCAGAAAGCAGATTATGAATGGCCCTGCAGATGATGTGCCGATTGTGAACAACACGCACAACAGGGGCAAAAGGCAGACGATAATGTGCCTATATTTGCGAGGCTTCGGCATAGGCTCGATATATTGCCGACAGCCCCATGCCGGCATTTTTTGTAGCGTAGAAACGAAAGCGGGGGCCTCTTACCGGCTCGCTCCACACTCCGAGGTCTTAGGAAACCATTGCAGTTGAACGAGCAACGGTAAATGACCCCGCGAGGTGAGTATATACACTACATATCTGCATTGCTTCAGCTGATGACGCAAAACAGAGATGTGCTGCATAAAGATCTACTCCCGGAGACATCTACTGTTGCCTTATTCCTGACTGCAATTCAAAAGTTCCTAAGTTTCGAAGTGTCAAGAAATAAAGCGCAGCAAACGCCTTTCGTATTTATGTAAATAAACCGCCCCAATGCCCGCTGCGGCCTCTATTGTGCCGCATCACACATCGCGGGGTTCATCGATGCAAAGTTAGTCATTTAATTGGACTACACAACCTGCATCGGTGTAAAATTCAGTGAAAATTCTTTATAACAACAATGCGCGCTCCTGCGCGACTGTTATGGGCGACGAATGACCCGAGAGAAGAACAGTGTCACTATAAATTGTTTTTGTGTGGAGCGACAACTTCAGATTATGCCCGCCGCAAGACACGGCGTATGGTGCGCCATTTCGGGAAGATCGCAAATGGGCGCACTTTATCATATATCAGAGCAATGGCTATTATCGATATTATGGCAACGATGAGCAGCCAGCCATAAATTTCTTTCATCGACACGACAAGAGCCTGCGCCTGCACCTGGCCGTATAGCTGCCCCAGGGGCATCCCCGCAATAGCGTGGTTAAAGTCGGTGATATTTGCCCCGAGCAGTGCTGCGTTGCGTGTCATGATACCTCTGAGCAGTTCGCCAACAAGTGCCGGCCCCAGGGCGGCTCCCATGACAGCTCCTGTGAATCCGTTGATAGTGAGAGCCTGTGGAAATACCTCAAATGGCAAGCCGCTCTGCACTATCGACGTCAGAAATACTATCGAAATTATCACCGATGCCATCCCGCGGAAAAACAGCGGCACAAAGAGCATCTCTTTCTCCACCCCATAATCGATAAAGAAGTAAAACCAGGCCAGATACACCGCTGCCAGTGAGAAACCTATTACTGTCATGGTCTTATACCGCCATTTGCGCAGGGCAAATGTGTAGTAGGTCAAGCCGCAGCCAACGATTATGCCCGCAAAGACATACCAGTTGAGGTCTATCAGATTGGTGTCGTCAAAGCCGAGTATCGCCGATGCATAGCTGTGCTCAAACACATGCTCCGTGGCAAGCAACGTGAAGAAAACAAGATATATTGCCGTTGCGCGCAAAACATTGCGGTTACGCATCGCCCTGAAGCTGATATAAGGATGATGCAGAAAGCTTGCGCGCCATAGATTGATTGCCACACACGCTGCGCCGAGTGCCGTGGCGCCGCATATCTCGCCGGCCTCCCACCAGTCGTAGTAATTGCCATAGACACACACAAATGTGAAGCACAGCATGAAGCCCGACCACAGTAGGGCGCCTATCCAGTCTATTCCTTTCAGCGGTATATACATGGGCGCGCGCATTGGGCGGACCAGCACAAGCACTGCCACCATCATCAGTGCAAGCAATCCCGACATTATGATGTGCATATACTCCCATTCAAAGTTAAAGATGGTGTATATCGTTGCTATGCCGCTGAGCTGAATTACGCTGTCTACAACAAGGTAGACATAGCAGAAAAATATTGCCATGTCGCGCACGGGGGTGAGCCACAGCTGTATCGTGGAGTTGCACGCCAGTGTGGCCTGCATTCTGAACCATCCGGCTATAAAGCACACAGCCGTCAGCACCGGCACCGATGTGGTGTGAGCGCATATTATATTGGCCGCAATCAGCACGGCGCACGCTGCCAGCAGCTGCACACGCGTGGAGAAGCGAAATTTTATGCGGAACATCACCGCAAAGTTTATCGACATTCCCACAAGCGAAGCATAGCCGGCCATGAGTATATCCTCCTGCATCAGTGCTGTGCTTCCGGCCATATCTGTCACGGCGGCTAAGTATAGTCCCCCCGATAATTGCACTATCAGCACAAATACAATAAACAGATACGGTTTAAGCCGCCGTGGAACGAAGTTGGGCACTTCGGGTATGTCGAATGGTCCCTGAGGGGTATGCCAGTCCGCCATATCAGTATTTCACTTCACATTCCACATTCATGCCGGCTCGCAGCAGCTCGAGATCATCTGCTGAGTTGTCACCTGTAAACTCTATCCTCACAGGCAC
>CAZAME010000003.1:0-57928 GCA_964486445.1 uncultured Bacteroides sp.
CCTCAACGGTGTTATCAATGACCTCCGCGGCACTGTAGAAGCTCAGGCTGCTGCCAACGCTGCCCTCCAGGGTGTAAACGATGGCCTTGCTGCCGACCTCGCTGCCTGCATGTCTCGCAAGCCCGAAGTTGTCAAGGAAGTACAGGTAAACAATAACCTCAGCTCAGTGCGCTACGTCTTCTTCAAGATCGGTTCTCACGCCATCACTGCCGACCAGCAGCCCAACGTTGAGATGATCGCCAACTACATGAAGAACAACCCCAAGAGCACTGTAGTCATCAAGGGTTATGCTTCTCCCGACGGTCCTGAAGATGTAAACATCCGTCTCGCCAACCAGCGTGCACAGTCTGTAAAGGATGCCCTGGTTAAGCGCTACAAGATCGACGCCGACCGCATCACCGCTGAAGGCGAAGGCATCGGCAACATGTTCAAGGAAGAATCTTGGAATCGCGTTGCAATCTGCACACTCGACGAAACCAAGTAAGCCACTAACACTAAATCAGAAACGATATTTAACCCGAGAGGGCCGCGCCAAAGCGCAGCCCTCTCTTTTTTATGCATAAATATAAAAAAGCTTCTATATCAACGATTCTTCATGTCATGCTCACGCCGACTACGATATTGGTCGCGCTTGCGCAGAAATATGCGCAGCACGATTATCACTGCTATCGTAAAAGCAATTGTACCAAAGTAATATGCCGCAGAAAAGCGCCCCGACCGATAAGCCGGATAACCAATATAGCTCATGACACCAAGATAGACGAGCAGCGCGGCCGGTATCAGATTATATCGCTTAACCTTCATGACTCTGCAGAGGTTGTGTTATTCTCAGGCTCTTCCGCCACCTGATAAGGACTCGCGGTAGGGTCAAATTCGCCCGACAGCAGATAGCGGTATATGCGGAGGCACGCCCAAGCATCTATTGCGGCATAACCTTGCTGCGCAGGAGTGAGCGACTCTGCCTCCCAATTAGTCAGACGCTGATGCTTTGATATACGCTCGCCAAAAAGTATTGCATAAATCCTCTGCAACCCCAGGTCGGCAATGCAATAGTCTTTTACCAGACTTTGCAGATCTATAAACGACGCGGGAGCGAAATTATCGCTGCGATGCATCACGGTGAAGTCATCGCGCAAAGATAATCCCACCTTCACGATATCAGCGTTCTCGATGAAACTGCGCAATGCGTCTGTCATGCCTATACGATTGACTCTAAACAAGAAGCATTCGTCAGCAGTGGATATCTGCATCAGAGCCACGTGATTTACCTGACCCTTGCGAAAGCTTGGGCGTGTCTCGGTATCGAAGCCCACCAGCCGCTCGCGGCTGAGTACTTCCACTGCCGCGCGGGCCTTCTCCTCAGTGTCGACGACTGTGATACGACCGGGAAATACGACCCTGGGCATATCCGCTACAAGCGTCTTGGCTATGCTTATTTTTATTGCTGGTTTGCTGTTGGATTCCATTACGTCGGCAAAGTTAGTGAAAAAATACCGATTATAATCCCAATCTTTCACCCTATAATGCAGGTACGTCAAGGATAGGAGTGCCCGGGAAATAGCGCTCGACATATCGCCCGATAAAGCCGCGGGTATCTGCCGATATCACCTTATCGCGGTCAAAGTATGTGTTATAAAGCACACTATGAAGCTGCATGCCTCGATTTCGGATAGCCTCGAGTGACAGCACCGTGTGATTGATGCTGCCAAGGCGGCTATTGGTAACCAATATCACCGGCAATCCACGGGTAGCCGCATAGTCGATTGCAAAGAATTCATCGGTAATAGGCACCATCAGGCCTCCCGCACCCTCTACAAGTACAACGTCATAGCGTTCTTCGAGAGTCTCTCTGGCCTGATCAATCACACTCAGGTCAAGCTCCACACCATCGATGCGTGCAGCAAGTTGTGCCGAGGCCGGATAGCTCAATATCACCGGTGCTGTGAGCCCCTCGGTATCTTCTGGGAGCAACCCGGTGCCTGTGAGCCGGCGGTGCACTTCTATGTCCTCGCTGCTGCCTACGTTGCCCGTCTGAATGAATTTCTGGGTTATAACACTCTTGCCCTCGGCTGCAAGCTGCTGCGCCAACCAGCCCGTGGCATACGATTTACCGGCATCGGTGTCAATGCCGCTTATGAAATATGTCTTGCTCATTTTCTGATTATGAGATAAATCGGTTTATAATTGAGACTGCAACTGCCGTCAGGTCGCCGCGGATATCGGGCTATCACCCGGCGCACTGCGCCCTGCGGATCTGTATTGCGGATGCCATTGACTCCGGTGTCGCTCAAATGCCTGAGCATCAGCTGCACCGAGTCAAAGTTAAGTGTAATATCTTCTTCCTCTGCAACAACCATCGCACCTCCTGCATTCACAACCATCCGACTCAAGACATCGAGTCCGGGCAACACAAGGCCACTGCCGGTGAGTGAGGAGAGTGAACTGAGATTATCAGGCGCAAATGTCGACAACGCCAGTATGCCGCCCGGTCGCAATGCAGCGAGTGAATGCTCAATAAATCGCGCCGGCGACTGAAACCACTGCATCGTTGATGCCGACACTATCAGATCGCAACTTTCCGGAGCCACAGAGGCGATAGCCTGCTCGGCATCGCAGCACACAAAACGCGCACCCTCAGGCACGTGTGCCATGTCATACTCCACAAGGTCCCAAAGCTCAAGATGAGCATCCGCGGCAAGCCACGGTGCATAAAGCGACGTCAGCACACCTGTGCCACTACCCACCTCAATGACATTATTGAGCGGCAAGGCAATTTCACTCGACGCATATTGCCACAACCGTGCAGCCACTGAGCGTTGCATGTCGGCATGATCGTGATATGTAGTTTTGGCCTTATTGAAGCCTTTCGCGACTAAAGATTTATCCAACAACAAACGCGAAATCACAGTGCTAAAATCAGGCCAATGACCGCTCTCTGTTTCTACCACAACGGCTGTGGTGTCTCCCCATGCCCTGCGCTGGGCTTCCGCTGTGAAAATTGCATCATTGCGCCCTATCACGGCATAATCCCACAAAAAATCGGCTTGCGGATGGCCCTCCACCTCGCGACCGAATGCTGCGAGTTCGTATATAAGTTCATCAACCTTACGTGCCGACATATTATTGGCGACAAAATCGGCAAACTCTGCGGCACTCACGCACATGCGCCTGTAGAATTTTCTGAGATTTCGCTCATTCATGCCAGCGAGAGTCCCGGCGAATATTGCAGGTGCTATTCCTCGCTTATCATCAATAGGCGTAGTGGTGCCGTTGACAGCTATGCGGCGCCCTAATCTGTCGGCAGACGAGCCAAGCACACGCGACGCCACATAAACGCCAAATGACCATGCCACGACATTCACACACTCATATCGCCGAATCAGTGCATCAAGGGCAGCCGTGTCGGTGATGTCGCGATAATCATATACGACAGCAACATCACAGTCTCCAATGTCGGCACCGCGCATCACAGCCGAATCCATGCCCCACCCTGCAAAAAGCAGAAGCAATACCGATGATTGCCGTGTCCTGATCAGCTCAACCTGCATAAGATTCAAAAAGCTTTTTTAATAATTGAATATCGGCGACATTCAGGTCGGCACTCAGACTGAAACGCAGGCGTTCAGTGCCGGGGGGCACTGTGGGCGTGCGTATCGGGAGAACTTTGAAACCCTCTGCAAGCAACTTCTGTGAAAGCTCAACAGCCTTCACCGCATCACCAACTATGAAGGGGCGTATATGCGATGCCATCCCGGGGCCGCCAATAGCATCGGCTAATGCAGCCGAAAGCCTACGTAACGTCTCTCGTCTGTCCTCCATATCTGCCAGATGTTCTACCACAAAACGGGTCCAAGCCACATTAAGCGGAGGCAGAGCTGTCGAGAATATCAGACTGCGGGCACAGTTTACAGCAACATCACGTAATACCCCGTTGACAGCACAAAAAGCCCCCATTGAAGCGGCAGCCTTGCCAAAGGTGCCGACTATCACATCAACCTCCTCATGGTTTGGCAACTGCATCACACATCCCAGGCCACCGGGGCCACATACTCCAAAGGCGTGTGCTTCGTCTACATAAAGCATAGCTCCTGGAAAATCGGCCTTAACTTTGATAAGTTCGTCAAGCGGAGCATAATCGCCATCCATACTGAAGACCGACTCGGTTATTATGAGTATCCTTCCGAAATCCCGGGCCTTCTTGTCAAGAATCCTTCGCAAATGCTCAATATTGTTGTGGGCAAAGCGTTCAAAAGGGGCTTTCGAGAGAGTTATGCCGTCAATGATACTGGCATGCACAAGTTTGTCTGCCACTATCAGCGTATCACTGCCGGCAGCCAATGCCGACACAAGTCCGGTGTTGGCATGATATCCGCTATTAAAGAGCAGCACACTGCGGCCACCATAGAGATCCGACAGAAGTCGCTCAAGTGCGGTGTATTCACTTTGACGACCCGCAAGCAGCCGCGAGGCCGATGACGTTAGAGGCCACTGCCCGTTGACAGCCGTGCGCAAAAATTCGATCTGCATAGCTGTGTCCGCCCCTATCCCAAGATAGTCATTACTCGACAGATCTATCAGACCTGCCGGAGAATCTTCGGGATGGATACTGCGGAAATTGCCCTTCCGCGTCAGCGATTCAAGCAGTGCATCATACCTATCCATCACCTGATTATCTCAATCATTTGTGTAACAAGAGTCTCCAGATCTTCATCCGAAATTATATACGGAGGCATCACATATACGTTTTTGCCAAAGGGGCGCACCCAGATACCTCGCTCCACGCACTCCCGCTGGAAATCAGCCAGACAAACGGGCTCGCGCATCTCTACAACGCCAACCGACCCGAGCACGCGAACCTCGCGCACACCCGGCAGCGATGCAGCTGGCGCAAGCAACTCTTTCAGACGACTCTCTATATGCGCCACACGCGCTCCCATATCCTGAGAATTCAGCAACTTAAGCGACGCAATGGCTATGGCACAAGCCAGCGGATTACCCATAAAAGTAGGTCCGTGCATCATCACACCGGCCTCGCCACGCGATATTGTGTCGGCAACCTCGCGAGTGGTGAGCACAGCACTCATAGTGAGATATCCGGCCGTAAGTCCCTTCCCGATTAGCATGATATCGGGTTCAACTCCGGCATGTTCCCAAGCAAACATCTTACCGGTGCGCCAGAAGCCTGTGGCGATTTCATCAAAAATAAGATACAGACCATAGCGGTCGCACAGCGCTCGCGCTTGACGTAGATATTCAGGATGATACATGCGCATACCTCCGGCCCCCTGAAGCACCGGCTCGAGAATAAGAGCGGCGAGCTCATCCCGATGCTCGGCAATGATACGCTCGAGGGGTTCAATATCAGCCGGATCCCACTCTCCGTCGAAAGGTGTGGCCGGTGCCGGAGCAAAATATCTTATCGGCAGAGCAGTGCCAAATGCGTTATGCATACCCGTCACCGGGTCGCAGACGCTCATGGCATTCCACGTATCTCCATGATAACCCGAGCGCACTGTCACGAAATTTGTCTTAGCATGAGAGCCTGAGCGAGCTACCGCTGCCTGCACAGCCATCTTCATGGCCACCTCCGTCGCTACCGAACCGGAGTCTGCATAAAAAATATTATGCATCGATGGAGGAGCTACCTCCAGCAGCATCTTGCCAAGTTCTATAGCCGGCTCATGCGTGAGGCCTCCGAACATCACATGGCTCATCTTGCCAAGTTGTTCGGTTGCGGCAGCATTGATGACAGGGTGATTATATCCGTGAATCACACACCACCACGACGACATGCCGTCTATGAGTTCGCGGCCGTCGCTGAGACGAAGACGCACACCTTGCGCCGACTCCACTTTATAGCAGGGCAACGGATCGATGGTAGATGTGTAGGGATGCCATAGATGCTCCCTGTCCCAACTGTCGAACACACCGGCCATGCCGGCGGCTTTGCAATTACTGTCCATTGGCTTTTATTTATGTTGACAAGAGTGCAAAATTACGCTTTTTTTAGGATATAGTATCTTAAAATGAGAATAACATTTCGTACATTTGTGGCTTGAAATTACGAATCAACTCATCTAATGGCACAAAAACCGTCTATCCCCAAGGGTACCCGCGACTTCTCGCCCGCTGAAATGGCGCGCCGCAACTATATATTCGACACCATCCGCGATGTTTTCCGTCTTTATGGCTACCGGCCCATTGAGACCCCCGCAATGGAGAATCTCTCTACTCTCATGGGCAAGTATGGCGAAGAGGGCGACAAACTTCTCTTCCGCATTCTCAACTCCGGCGAATATCTGCGCGGAGTCGACCACGCACTCATTGATAGCGAAGACTACATACACCTGACCCCTGCTATCAGTGAGAAGGGTCTCAGATATGACCTCACTGTGCCTTTCGCGCGCTTTGTCGTTCAGCACCGCAACGACATCCAGTTTCCCTTCCGGCGCTATCAGATACAACCCGTATGGCGTGCAGACCGCCCGCAGAAAGGCCGCTATCGCGAGTTTTATCAGTGCGACGCCGATGTCGTAGGCTCCGACTCTCTGGTCAATGAGGTCGAGCTGCTGCAGATGATCGACGAGGTCTTCGCCCGCCTTGGCATCAACATCATCATAAAACTTAATAACCGCAAAGTGCTTGCCGGCATAGCCGAGTATATCGGTCACCCCGACAAACTCATTGATATAACTGTTGCCATCGATAAGATCGACAAAATAGGCATCGACAACGTCAACGCCGAGCTCGCTGAGCGAGGTCTCTCGCCTCAGGCCATAGAACGGCTCCAGCCGGTGCTCGCAATAAGCGGCACTGTAGCAGAGCGTCTGGATGCCCTTCGCACTCTGCTCACCGGCAGCGAGACAGGCACACTCGGCGTTCAGGAACTCTCTGAAGTTGTGTCGCTCACCGAATCTCTCGGGCTGCGCGCCACACTCGACCTCGACGTTTCGCTCGCCCGCGGCCTAAACTACTACACAGGTACAATCATTGAAGTCAAAGCTGCCGACGTGGCAATAGGTAGCATCACCGGCGGTGGCCGCTACGACAATCTCACAGGTGTCTTCGGCATGCCGGGTGTGTCGGGAGTCGGCATTTCCTTCGGCGCCGACCGCATCTACGATGTGCTCAATGCTCTTGACCTCTACCCTGAGAGCACATCCTCTGCCACACGAGTTATGTTTGCAAACTTTGGTCCGGCTGAAGCAAAAGCCTCAATGCAAATGATAAAGCAGCTGCGTGCCCACGGTATTCCGGCAGAACTTTATCCTGATGCCGCTAAAATGAAAAAGCAGATGGGATATGCCAACGATTGCCATATACCCTTCGTAGCTATTATCGGCGAAAGCGAACTCCGCGATGGCACTGCCGCTCTCAAAGACATGACTACCGGCGAGCAGCGCACACTCTCACTCCCCGAGCTCATCGACGCTCTTGCTTTGTAGAATATTCATCACATACAAAATCACTCTACATACAATCACTCTGTATATGCGCAAGTTTATCAGATTAATCATAGCTACCACCGCTTTTGCCGCGGTATGGATTGCAGGTACACAGAGCGCAACTGCTCAGTTCCGCTACGGCCCGACTCTTGGCGTAAACTTCAGCACGATGCACATGTCGCAAGACCTTGTGACCGTAAAAAACATACCCGGTGTCGTAGCCGGTGTGCAGGGCGAACTCATGTTTCCGGGCATAGGTTTCGGCCTCGGCATTGGTCTAAACTACAACATGCTCGGTGCTAAGGTCAACCTTGGCGAGAAACCGGTGTGGAGCAATCCCACTCAAGGCTTCGGCAATGAGCGCGTAATGCTGCACTACGCTCAGATACCCGTGCATCTGCGCTTCAAGTGGACTCGCCTTAACGGCATAGAAGACATTATAGCACCATTGGTATATGTCGGCCCTGACTTCAATATTCTCACTGCTGCGTCTAATGCCGACGCTTTCAACTGCAAGCGCCTGAGCATGGGCATGAGTATTGGGTTTGGCGTAGAACTTCTGCGCCGATGGCAATTGACAGCCACCTACAGCACCGGCATGACCGACGCTGTGCGCACAAAACTCCTTGACGACTTCCACGGCAAAACACGCAACTGGAGCGTGCGCGTCACCTACTTTTTCTAACCCTACCGGCGCTTTTTGCACGGTCGCACGTTAACTTTACAGGCCCGGCAAGTGTTTTATAAACAGATGACCCTCCCGTAGGCAGTCATCAGTTTATATTTACATCACTATTTAAACACAAAAAAGATTTATTGTCATGGAATCTACACGTCAATCAAAAATAGCTCGCCTGCTGCAAAAAGACCTCAGTGAAATCTTCCGCCAGCAGACCGCAAAAACACATGGTGTAATAGTATCGGTGAGCGCAGTGCGCGTGTCGCCCGACCTGAGTATCGCCCGAGTATATCTCTCAATTTTCCCTTCGCAGCAGTCGCAGGAATTGCTCGAAAGCATCACCGCCTCGCGCAAGACAATCCGCTATGAGCTTGCGCAGCGTGTGCGCACTCAGCTGCGAAAGACGCCGGAGTTGAGTTTCTATCTCGACGACTCTCTCGACTACCTTGATAACATCGACCGCCTGCTCGGCACTGACGACAAGGCGCCGTCTGACCCATCATAGCCTTACACTCCACCACATTATGCTGTCGCTACGTATCGCACTGCGATATCTTCTTGCAAAAAAATCGCACACCGCCGTAAATGTCATTTCCAACATTTCGGTAGCTGTGGTTGCAGTGGCATGCGCGGCGATAGTAGTGGTTCTGTCGGTTTTCAACGGTTTTTCTGACCTGGCCCTGAGCCATCTATCGGTGCTCGACCCGGAGCTGAAGCTTGTGCCTGCGAGCGGTAAGACTATTGAAAATGCTGACTCGTTGGCAACACAGCTCGAAGCCATCCCCGGAGTGACACGTGCCATGACCGTTGTTGAAGAGCGTGGCCTGCTCGTCGACGGAAATCATCAGCTACCGGTGATTTTTCGCGGTGTACCCTATGACTACGACCGCTACACCGGCATCGACAGTGCCATGATCGACGGCATATTCACAACCACAACCGACAATGGTTTTAACTGTGCATCCATAAGCGTTGGGGTGGCTGTAGCAACCGAATTACACCCCTCGGTAGAAAACCCCATAGCACTATACGTTCCACGTCGTTTGGGGCGCATACAAGTGTCGAATCCGGCCACAGCCTTCCGCGGTGACTCTCTGCTTGTGAGCGGAGTCTTCCGGGTCAATCAACCTGAATATGACAACGAGCATATAATCATTCCTGTCAGCGTAGCCCGTAATCTGCTTGACTACACTACCGAAGCGACTGCACTCGAGATAGCATTGGCTCCGGGATCAGATATTGCAGATGTCTCCGATCAAATAATCAGTGTAGCCGGTCAGCAATGCCTGTTGCTCGACCGCGTGCACCAACAGGAAGGGTCTTTCAGAATGATTGAGATCGAAAAGTGGGTGACATTCATGATGCTTGCTTTTATATTGCTTGTAGCCTCATTCAACATAGTGTCGACCTTGTCGATGCTGGTACTCGAGAAACGCGACAATCTCCACACAATGCGCGCTTTAGGCGCCACCGGCTCTATGGTAACGCGCATATTTATCTGGCAAGGATGGCTCATAGCCATTGCCGGCGCTGCAGCAGGCATAATACTCGGTGTGACGCTCACGCTACTTCAGCAACACTATGGCTTCATAACCCTCAGTGCTGACCCGGCAACACTCACTATCTCGGCATATCCCGTGCGCCTTTATTTGCCAGACCTCCTTGTCGTCGCAGCTGTAGCCGCTTTCATCGGCCTCGTCACCTCGCAGATCACAGCCCGCTTCATCCGCACTCACCTTAGATAAAAATCCTTTCAACAATAAATGCAAACAGTTTTATTCACCTCCACCATATTCGGCCCGATACACTCACGTCGCCTCGGGACTTCCCTGGGCGTAAATCTGTCTCCTGCCGACGGCAAAATATGCACCTTCGACTGCCTGTATTGCGAGGCTGGCTTCAATGCACAAGGCCCCGGCACCACCGGGCTACCCTCGCGAGAGAGCGTGAAACTCCTGCTCGAAGAAAAGCTCCGGGAAATGAAAGCCGACGGTATGAAACTCGACACCATAACCTTCTCCGGCAACGGTGAACCAACCGTGCATCCCGACTTCGCATCTATTGTCGACGACGTCATTGCTCTGCGTGACAGCTATTATCCTCAAGCCGTGGTGAGTGTGCTGTGCAACTCCACCATGCTCTACAAGCCTGACGTGGTGGCAGCCTTGATGAAAGTTGACAACGCCATCCTCAAACTCGACTCGGCTATTGACTCCACTATGCGCGCTATTGACCGGCCTACATCTCCGGCCTTCAATATCGACGACGTCATTGATCGGCTCGCAGCCATAGGCAACCGATGCATTGTGCAGACCATGATGCTCCGTGGAGAATATGATGGGAATATTATCGACAACACTACGGCTGCCGAAGTTGAGGCACTCGCAAAAGCTTATCGCCGTATACAACCGCGCGAGGTAATGCTATACTCCATCGACCGCAAGACTCCGGCTGAGCAGCTGCAGAAAGTGCCAAAGGAAGAGCTTGAGCGCATAGCCGACATCTTCCGCACCGATGGCATCAAAGTGCAGGTAAACTGATTTGTGTACTAATCCTCCAACAACAAATATATGCAACAGACAGTGAGTCCGCGGCCACTCGGCCCTGGCGACAAGATAGCTATTTGTTCACCCGCCGGACCGGTGAAAGAAGACAACGTCTACGCGGCAGCCGATGTATTGCGTGCCAGTGGCTGGGAACCTGTGATCATGCCTCACGCTCTGGGGCACCACGGCAACTACAGTGGCACTGCCGATGAACGCTTCGCCGACCTTCACGCCGCCTTCACCGACCCGTCGGTGCGCGCAGTGCTTTGCTCTCGTGGAGGGTATGGAGTAGTCCATCTGCTCGACCGCCTTGACCGTATTCCGCTGCAGGCTGACCCTAAATGGGTAATCGGCTTCAGCGATATCTCGGCCCTGCATGCACTCATGCACACCAAGGGCATCAGCAGTGTGCATGCATCAATGACATCACACATACGTCTGGGGGCCGACGACGCCGACAACCGCGATCTTTTCGCCATACTTCGAGGCGAGCGCCCGGCAATGAGTTTCCCCTCGCATCCCTACGACCGCCCCGGCGTTGCCGACGGCATCCTCCTCGGCGGCAATCTCGCAGTGCTCGCCGACCTCATCGACACACCATTCGATATACTGCGCCCCGACACTATCCTGTTTCTTGAAGACGTGGCCGAGCCTATATACAAGATTGAGCGCATACTCTATCAGCTGCGATATAATGGAGTACTCCCTAATCTTCGCGGTCTCATCGTTGGCCGGTTCACCGAATATCGCCCCGACAACTCATACGAAGACATGGAGACAATGGTGCGCGACATGACCGCCCCCTACAGCTATCCCGTGGCTTTCGGAGCACCGGTAGGACACGTCGACCACAATATCCCCATGATAGAGGGAGCTCACGTCACACTCAAAGTCACCACCACCGGCGAAAACCATCTCATATATTGGCGCTGACACAGAAAACACCAAATCGGGCCGCAGATACTTGTTGACGATCCGCAGCCCGATTTGTATTGTTATGCGAGTGTTATTCTATCAGTAAGCTTCGTTGGCGTTGGGGAAATCAGAGGTCTTGACATCGCTCACATAGTGGCCCACAGCCTCGTTGATGACCGACGCGAGATCGGCATATCTGCGCAAGAACTTGGGCGAGAAATCCTGATTTATGCCAAGCATATCGTGCATAACAAGCACCTGACCGTCAACGCCACCGCCTGCGCCAATGCCGATTACAGGAATGGAAATCGTCTTTGCCACACGCTCAGCCAAGGCGGCAGGCACTTTCTCAAGCACTAAAGCGAAGCAACCTATTTCCTCGAGCATTTTGGCATCGGATATGAGTTTTGCAGCCTCGGCTTCTTCCTTAGCACGCACGGCGTAAGTGCCGAATTTATTGATTGACTGAGGTGTAAGACCGAGGTGACCCATAACAGGAATTCCGGCCGACAGAATTCGCTCTATACTCTCGCGTATTTCCGATCCACCCTCCATCTTCACAGCCTCGGCATGACTCTCCTTCATGATGCGCACTGCTGAGCGGAGTGCCTCAAGAGGATCACCCTGATAAGTGCCGAAGGGCATATCACACACCACAAGAGCGCGGTTTACACCGTTGACCACACTTTTGGCATGATAAATCATCTGATCAAGGGTCATTGGCAGAGTAGTGACATTGCCGACCATAACATTGGAGGCCGAGTCTCCAACAAGAATTGCATCGACACCCGCGGCGTCGATGAGTTTGGCCATAGAGTAGTCGTATGCTGTGAGCATGGCTATCTTCTCGCCGCGCTGCTTCATCTCTACAAGCCGGCGGGTAGTTACTTTGCGTTTGTCTTCGCTTGTGTAGGTTGACATATTACTTACAATTATATTATAAATGTAATTTGTTTTCTTTCTTTTTAACCCTTGTTGCGGCTGATAGTCGCTATGGTTTGGGGCGGCAAAGTTAAGAATTTTTTTCGGATTTACAGGAAAATGTCTATTTTTGCAAATTACAACATCATATAGCATTAATAAAACAGGAATGACCAACTCCACTACTCGCCATAATTGGCTGCGTATAGGCCGCCCGCTGCTGATAATGCTCGCAGTGATTATGGGCCTTGGCTTCACCGGCTGCTCATCGGAAGATGATCCCTACACCTCTCCACTGGTGGGCCGGTGGCAACTTGTCGACTACGTCGGCCCGGGATCATACTATATTAGTTCAATGATTCTCTACGGCGACGGATCGGGATATGTGTCGGGAGAAGACGATTATGGGTTTGCCCAGACGTGGACCGTGGGATGGAGCAGCTACTCCGGCCGACAACTCACCATATATTTCGATGATGCCTACGGCACTGTATGGAGTTATTATTATAGTTTCGCTGCAGGAGAACTGTCTCTGCAGCCTGTCGACGACCTTGCCACTCAATTCTGGTATATGCGTGGCTGACACCTCTGTATACCGACATCTCACACATCAGCATTATGGCAGACCAACCACAACAACCGTTTAACTCGCCCGATGGTAAATGGACTGAAATCGAACACCTCCCGGAGTGGGATGAGGAATTCTATCACGTCTACACCGCCAAGAAGTTCGGTAAATGGGTGATGCTCAAGACCCTTAAGCCCGAATATCGCGATAAGCCGGAGTATCAGGCACTTATAGACAAAGAATTTGAAGTGCGCTATAATCTGGCACACCCTCACATTGTCATGATTAACGACTATGAGAACGTGCCCGGAGTTGGCATGAGCATCATCACCGATGATGTCTACGGCGACTCGTTGCGAAAACTCATAGCCGAGAAACGGGTGGAACCACGCCATATCGACAAACTGCGCCACCAGCTTGTCGACGCCATGGAGTATATTCAGAACAATCACCTTGTGCACCACCACATACGCCCCGAGAGCATCCTGTTTACAGAAAACATAGGTAATCTCAAACTCATAGACGTGGGCTTCGACCAAAAGTCACGTCTTAGCCATGGCGACACCTCACAGGATATATATGACTTCGGCCGCACTCTCCTTGAGGCACTTGATGCCTGCCCCGAACATGAATACCCCGAACTCCGCCGCGTGGCCCGGCGCTGCATCCATCACGACGTAAGCAAGCGCTACCGCACCGTGCAAGACCTGCAACTCGCTCTTGTCAACCGTCGTTATCGCCGCCTGCTTATATGGGTAGTAGCATTTCTGGTAGCCATGATCGGAGTCCTTTGGGCTGCCACCCGCCACGTGCCTGTTCAGGAGGCGCATCCCGGCTCTATCGAAGAAAAAATGATAAACGACCACAATTGATGCCGATGGCAATAGATATAGTACAGATCCCGACCACCCGTCGTGCTCTCCGCAAGTTTGTGAAGTTTGGCATTAGCCTCTATGACGGCAACCCATATTATGTGCCCCCGCTGATAATGGATGACGTCAACACGCTTATGCCGACAAAGAACCCGGCATTTGAATACTGCGAGGCGCAGTCGTTCATGGCTTATAAAAACGGTAAACCCGCCGGCCGCATCACTGCAATCATCAACCACCGCGTAAACGAGCGCTCGGGCAACAACGACATGCGCTTCGGCTTCTTGGATTTCATTGACGACGATGAAGTTGTCGACGCTCTCTTCGAGGCGGCCGCCCGTTGGGGCAAAGAGCGCGGCATGACTGCCATGGTGGGCCCTATGGGCTTCACCGACATGGACCACGAAGGCATGCTCATCGACGGATACGACGAAGTGGGCACGATGGCTACAATTTACAACTACCCCTACTATGTGCGCCAGATCGAGCGGTTAGGGTTTGTAAAAGACGCCGACTGGCTTGAATTCAGGATGACAGTCCCAGACCGTGTGCCTGATAAATATGCACGCATCGCCCACATAGTTGCTGAGAAATACGGCCTGCGCACCATCAAGTTTACCTCGCGTAAGAAGTTGCGCAATCAATACGGCCACGCGCTTTTTGAACTCATAAATACAGCTTACGACAAACTCTACGGCTACTCGCCCTTGTCGCCCAAACAGATAGACTACTACATCGACATGTATCTGGGCATATTACGCCTCGATGACATCAGCGTTGTCGTCGACAGCAACGACAAGTTAGTTGGAGTAGGCATATCCATCACCTCCTTCTCAAAAGCACTACAGCGCAGCCGTGGCCGCATCTTCCCCTTCGGGTGGTGGCATCTGCTGAAACCCCTCCGCGGAAAATCAGACACTGTAGACTTGCTATTGGTGGCCGTCAGCCCTGAATACCTCAACAAAGGCGTGAATTCGCTGATATTCTGCGATTTGTTACCGGTATATATACGCTCGGGCTATAAGTACGCCGAGAGCAACCCCGAGTATGAAGCCAATGGCAGTGTGCAAAAGCAATGGGAATACTTCGAGCATCGCCAGCACCGCCGCCGGAGAGCCTACCGACGTGACATCTGAGCCGATGGCCGACAATAATAAAACTTCGCGGGGCTGAACGACATGCACATTGTCAGTTCAGCCCCGCGAGCTATATTATACTATGGGTTGAATCAATATCCGGTATAAGTGTGAGGCGACAGACGGTGAAGCTCCTCACGCACAGAATCAGTAACATCAAGCGAATCAATAAAGGCCGCAATGCTTTCGGCGGTGACAGCCTCGTTGGTGCGAGTAAGTTGCTTGAGGGTTTCGTAAGGATGAGGATAGCCCTCGCGGCGAAGGATAGTCTGTATACCCTCGGCTACCACACTCCACATTGAGTCGAGATCGCGGTTTATAGCCTCGCGGTTGAGCAGTAGTTTATTGAGACCCTTCAGAGTGCTTGCAAGTGCAATAAGGCCGTGAGCCAAAGGCACACCCACATTGCGCAGCACAGTAGAGTCAGTGAGGTCGCGCTGCAGGCGGCTCACAGGCAGTTTTGTCGACAGATGACCGAGAATGGCGTTGGCGATACCTAAGTTACCCTCGGAGTTCTCGAAGTCGATAGGATTCACCTTATGAGGCATTGCCGACGAACCAACCTCTCCTGCCTTGATCTTCTGTTTGAAGTACTCCATGGAGATATACATCCACATGTCGCGGTCAAGGTCAAGAATGATAGTGTTGATGCGGCGGAGAGCATCAAAGAGAGCTGCAAGATTGTCGTAATTTGAGATCTGAGTGGTGAGCGACTCGCGCTTTATGCCAAGACGCTGGTCAAGGAATTTGGCGGCAAAATCCCTCCAGTCAATTTCAGGATAAGCCACACGATGAGCATTGAAGTTGCCGGTTGCACCACCAAACTTACCGCTGATGTGCACCTGGTCGAGAGCCTCTATCTGCTTGCGCAGACGATAAGCAAACACGCCTATCTCCTTACCCAGATGTGTGGGCGATGCAGGCTGACCGTGAGTCTTCGCCAGCATAGGCAGGCCCTGCCATTGCGAAGCGCGCTCCTCGAGGTGGCTCAGAAGCTCGTCGAGAGCCGGGCGATATACCTCGGCAATAGCCTCCTTGATCGACAAGGGCACAGCAGTGTTGTTGATGTCCTGCGACGTAAGACCGAAATGTATGAATTCCTTATAAGTATCAAGGCCCAGTGCATCAAACTTTTCCTTAATGAAATATTCTACAGCCTTGACATCGTGATTGGTCACCGACTCAATCTCCTTGATGCGCTCGGCATCCTGCACGGTGAAATCAAGATACACGTTGCGCAGACTTTCAACGGCTTCTCTTGGGGCCGATGCAAGCTGCGGCAGGCCGAGGTCACACAAAGCGATGAAATACTCCACCTCCACGCGCACGCGGTAGCGGATAAGGGCATATTCCGAGAAATACTCGTCAAGCGACTCGCACTTCGAGCGATATCGGCCGTCGATTGGAGAGATGGCAGTGAGGGAACTCAGTTGCATAGATCAGTGGTATGATAGTTTGTAAAAATTATGCCTGCAAATTTACACAAAAACCACCTATATAGCAACCCCATTACACAAAATCCACATACAGTTATGCCACACGTATAGAAGTGCTGTTGCATCTAAAGGCGGCGCAAGAGGAGAGTGGATCAATGTGCAAGCTTGATAACCTTTGCCGAAGCATTGTTCATGTCAGGCATTGTCATGCCCACGCTGGCATTTATGTAGGTGGGATCGCACACCACATATCGCTTACCATCCAACGAGAGGTAATCGCCCTTAACGCTGTCAGATGAAAATCCCACGGCAGTAGCAAGATGGCCGGGGTAATAGACCAGTAAGACATCAAGACCTAAAAGGTCGCGTATCAGTCGCGAGAACAATATTGAGCGGTCTTCGCAATCGCAATACGGATAATACAGCGTCTCATCGGCAAAAAATGCACGGTCGCCACCCCACACTTTGTTATCATATTCATAGGTGAAAGCTGTCTGCACCCAATTGAGTATCATTTCTGCGGCTTCGAGTTCTGATTTACCTGCAATCGCTTTTTTCATATCAAGATAAAGCTGTCCTTTGATGTATTTGCCAATAGGTGCTGATGCATACATAGCCCATCGTGTCATGAAATCACCACCGATTTCCGATGTCGGGTAGTCATCATATACATTTATGAGATTCTTATTGACTTTCACATTAAAAGCCATATCATTGTATTTCGTAGACTCAAGCCGCCGACTCTGAGTAGCGTTCAGTGCCAACTCGGGCTCACTTGTGATATATAGCGACAGCGGTGTCTCGTTAGGGAAAGCGGCCTCCGATATATTTATGCTTTCGCCATTACCGTCGAGCACGTAATAATTCACGTTGTCAAGCTGATAATATTTTTTGTCGTATATCGTATGTCGGCTGGCATAGCACATATACAATCTGTTGGCAGCAGAGGCCATACGCATTTTATATCCCGATTGGCTGTAGACGTATGCCATCAGCAGAATGGCCTCATTGGTGTTTCCGAGAAACGACCGGGCCATTTCACGCAGCATTTTAAGATAATGCCAGTCGCTGAGCTTATGCTTGGTGCGGAGAGCAAGACAATCTGCAATCAGAGCATCATATTTCTGATCCGACAGCGTTTTCCATCCTTTGCTCACAGCCATGTTATCAGCACCGTTGAGTTTGAAGGCATGATCTTTGCCGAGACGCACTTTCATTGGAGTGCCGTAGCACATAAATTCATGGAATGACTCCTTAGGCTGCGGGGCCACCACAATCGGCTCCACTGGCTGCGGCTGCGGATCGGGCTTTGGTGCCGGCACTACTTCTTCTATAACTACAACCGCCTCTTCTATTACCACAACTTCATCATCTATAGGCACCTGCCCTTGTTGATGCTGATTATCGTTATACTCGGGCTTGTCTTCTTTTACCGGTTCCGGCATGACTTCTATTATTGGCGGAGTTTCTTCCTTGGGCTGCGTCACGGGCGGTTTACTATCGACTTTCCGCCATGCATTCTCCAGAAACGAGGCATAATTCTCGTTGGCTTTGCGCCTGAAGCTATCGAGCCGTTCATGTGCATCACGTCTGAAATTCTCCAGTTTATTCCTGGCGTTCTTTCGGAAGCTGTCGTATGTCGTCTGCGCACCTGCCCCAATAGGAGCAAGTGCCAGAGTAAGGAGTATAACGATTGATTTTCTCATATCTGTTAAAAAGTTATAGCCGTTGTGAGAGCCAGTGAGCCGTCATTCATCACGGTCGGAGCTACAATATAAGACCACGATCTGTTGGTCCTGTTCGACGTGATGACCCTGCGTGCGCCGGGGGCTACTATGGCGTCGATAAGATTATAAACATATAGTGCGGCCGCAGCACCGATGCACACATTTCTTCCTGTGGCGAAATGATCGCGCTTGGTTGCATAAGCTTTCTTAATGTTCACATCATGGGTTTTGCTGATTTTGCGCACATAATCCGAGCGCTGATTCTCGGTGTATATTATACCGCCGAGCAATCCTACGGTGCCGCCGAGTATCAGGCCTCCTTTGAGATAAGAACCTTTGTAGAACTGTCCCCAACCAGGCACGATAGCCGAGCGCCATAGCCCGAGGGCGCCGTATGACGACACGGTGGATATATTTGAGAAATCGGCCGAAGCACCATTGCGCTCCACTGCATAAAGTGCATGATACTCCAGCACGGGTATTCCGCCGCGCTCGGTGGTCTCCCAGTATTCGTCGATCCTTCGGGTCTTGATCGGCCGGCTCGATCCCTCTACATTCAGCTGCAGCTGATAGGAGTCGGACGAACGCATGGAGGCATTACTGTTGCGGTCGTAGTTCTGCACCGATTTATCCTCGAAAATTTCGCTGACTGAGACCTTGTCGGTTCGCTCTACGTTTGAGGCAATCTCCTGCTTCACTGCAGCCCGGGCTGCGGGCAGCGATGCACTTGCATCGGAGTGCACTTCTATGAAGTAATATTCTGTGTCAGGACTCTTCGGTGTATTACCCACCCATTTTGGCCTGAGATTTGAGCTCTTCTGAGCTGCTGCGATAACGCAGCAACCCAGAAGAGTGCAAAATAATAGTGCTATGCGGCTTCTCATTTTGATATAGCATTTAAAACACGCTGGCGGAAATCGTTGTGGCGCTGTTCGAGCTTTGCGCGGTCTTCGGGCGATATCTTGTCTTTCAACGCGCTCTCGGCCTTCTCTACCATCTGGTTTTCAGAGCCCATATACTCCAGGCATACATAGATGTTATACTGGTTGTTTGATTTGATGTAGCGTGATACCTTTATAGGATGAGTATTGCGCACAACCTCCTGGGCGATGCTCATTACGAAGTCGTTTGACTCGCCCGACTGATCACTCACCGAGTGACCGGTGGTTTCATCGCCGGCATACTTCTCGAGCGACACACCTATTTCCTCAGTGGCGGTGGCTATCGCTGCGGCAATCGAGCGCGCGAATGATGCGCGGGCCTGTGCCTCGGCAATGTTGCGTGCTGTCGACTCTTTAAAGTGTATTCCGTTGCCGTATTTTCGTATAGCCGGAGCTTCCTCGGCGAGAGTAATACACGGTTCTTCGGGCAGAGCCTGACCAATTGCTGAGTTCACTGTGCTTTTGGGCGCGCCTGTTGATACTGCTTTCTGACTTCCACATGAGCTAAAACTCAACGCTGCAAGAACGATGGATAAACAAATTGATTTTTTCATAATAGATAATTTTTTAGGATTTATAATTATTAATTAGGTATGATTTTTATTTGAGAGTACGGACTGCGCGAACCCTGTATTTGTAACTTGAGCTGCAATAACTAAGATTTCCGTCATAGAAATTAATATAATAAAAACTATAAGGTGTCACAGAACTACTCCAATACTCCACGTAGGCAAAACCACCTATCATAATACGATTATTATATAATTCCATTAGCTCTTCTTTTGTAGGGAGGCGCCAGTCGCTGGAACCTCCCACTCTAGATCTTTCGCACATTGATTTAGCGGTATACCAGTCGGCAGCTCCCAAATCTTCTTTTTGCACTGCGATTCCGACAGAGCGAACTTCTATCCATTCGGTAGAAACGGCCTTTTCTTCTCCGTATGTTGTACCGGCTAGCCCTGTTGCATAGGCCCTGACATAATATGTCTTCTTTGGAAGCCCTGTTACATACTTACTGAATGATCCCACTTCCCCGGCTCCGTTGGCGACTATTTTTTCGTCATAAATGGTCGGTTCGGGCATTGTGCTATATACAAACCCTCGTTCAGTATAAGCCGGATTACCTATATTTGTGATCTGTCCGCGGAATGTGGCTGTGCCTTTACTCATATCTGCGCCTGCTATATCCAAGGTCGTGACTGCCGGCATTGTTGCAGTAGGTTTAACAGTAATTTGATTTGAGCTATATGCTACACCTACACTATTTTTAGCATATGCTCTTACATAATATGTTTGACCGTATTTGAGTCCTGTGACATTATAGGAGAAGCTTTTGTTTGTATTTACGGGGCAAGTGAGTTTTGCAATCGAATTCTCCATGGTTGGTGTGGAAGTCAGAGAATATACAAAACCTCGCTCGGTGTATGCTGGAGTCCCCGCATCGACAATTTCAGCATTGAAAGTAGCTGTTGACGATGTGACATTAGTTGGGGCAAGCGTATTGAGCGATGGTAGTAGACGCTTGGCGCCGGTAGCTTTTACGTTCAACTCAGAACTACCCTGAGACGAGCGGATTACTATTACAGCTTTATTCTCGCCTGTGTTGAGCAGCTGTCGGTCGATTACTACTACTATGCCCTCGGTTTTACCATATTTCAGTGTTCCTTTGGCCGGCTTGACCTCAGTAATCCACTCGCAGCGCTCTTCTATCTCCCACTCGAGGTCTTCGTAGCTCGAGTTGACGATGTTGAATGAGAGGGTGTTGAGGCTCTGATTATCGCCGAAGTCAAGTGTTTCGCGGTCGGCAGTGACAATACCGGGGATGCGCTCGATCACAAGGTGAGCCGATGTGGGGCTTCCGATTCTTACGTAAACCTTCGCGGTGTTGTCTTTGTAGCCTTCTTTGTTGATCTGCAGCGTATATGATCCCGCTTCAATATCTCTGAAACGGAAAGTTCCGTCGGATCCGGTGACGGTGGAGTTTCCCCCGGGAGTGAGAGTTACGTTTACCACCGACACCGGTTCGCCGGTAGTGCGGTCTGATACACTGCCCTCGATACTGCCGGTTGAGGGTTCGTCGGAAATGTCCTTTGAGCATGACGCTGAGAACAATAGGGTCATAATGACGCCTAAAAGATAGAGACGTTTCATAATCGTATGATTTTTAATTTTAGAATGTTACTTAGGAATGGCTGTGAGCTGAATATCCACTGTGTGTGTTTCTCCGCTGACAGCTACCACGGTCTTGCGGTTGGGCTGATAGCCTGCTTTCTGCACTGTGAGTGTGTATTGCTGGGCATCAAGTTTATAGAATTCATAGAATCCGTCAGCATTTGTCTGTTGCGATAGCCCTGACGGCGACAAGGTGACAACTGCATTCTCCAGCAGTTCACCGGTCTGATAATCGGTTACCGATCCACGGATACAAGAAAACACCTCATAATCATCGGCGCCAGAGCACCCAGCCACGCCAATGAGTAAAATAATGGCAACAGCGCACAGGTGCATTTTGTGAAAAAATACACTCTTGCATGCTGTTGCCAAACCGGTGGATACACTCGATTTCAAGAATACTTTAGACATTTTCATAGTTACTACACTATTCAGATGCCCGCGATTCCCTGTAAGGCAAGTATTTTACGATGTGATAAGAAAAAGAAGCGTGGGAATCAATACCATTGCTCGTTCCACTCTTCAAGGCCTTCGCATTGCCATTCCGGTCAGAACGAGCAACGCAGAAGCCCACGCCGATATGCTTAGATATATCAACGCTTGCGCATAACTATCTGTTATGCACAGCGATGAATACCATTCATACCCATGAACATCTACCGTTGCTTTAGTTCTTTGACCGGATAAGAAGTTGCGAAGTTCTGAAGAGTCAAGAACAAAGCGTCAAGTAAACGCCTTCAAAATATATGTCTGCTTCCCGCCCGCTGCCACCTGGACTTCTGCGCGACGTTCTGCGTGGCAAATATACGCAAAAAATTTTACAATAAAATTAAATGCTCATAACTTTCTTAAATATGCTGTTTTGCGTGGTGCATCAGTTATAATACCCTGCGCTTCATGCCAACAACAAGCCGTCGCTGCGTGCCTTTTGCTACGTATAACAGCTGCGTATAATATCTGATGTCATTCCTCGTTATCATCAGTGCGTCGGGCTATTTTCTCTATTCTAAAAATGCGTAGTTATAACATAAATGATGTTAAACTCTACCAACAAGTGTAAATTCCCGATTATATTATATACTTTTGACCCGCCTAAGTGATGCACGGGTTGACGACGGAGTCTTCCGGAAATCATATACGGCAGTAATTCAAGAGATAAACCAACAAAATAACCAGTAATAAATCAAATACACCCACATTTCAATGAAGAAAAAGATTGTATCGGTTGCTATGTTGATGGGCGTTGTTCTGGCTGCTGCTCCTGCAGTGTATGCCGACGCCGTGACCCAGCAACATGCTCCTGCCGCGGCTATCACAGGACTCGTACTCGATGAAAACGGTGATCCGGCAGTCGGAGCGTCAGTTATAGTGTCTAACAAGAAGAGCGAAGGCACAACCACCGATGCCGACGGTCGTTTCAGCCTGCGAGTAGCCCCCGGCACCCAACTCACCATATCATATATAGGATATAAGACGGTGACTTTAGCTGCCACATCAGGCATGCGCGTAGTGCTCGAGCCTTCTGCCGAAGTCCTCAACGAGGTCATCGTCACCGCCCTCGGTGTGAAAAAAGACAAGAAATCTCTCGGCTATGCCATTGACGACATTGATGCCGAAGAGCTCATGCGCAATAAAACATCAAACCCCATCAGTTCGCTCTCCGGCAAGATTGCAGGTGTTAACATCACTCAGTCATCCGGTGCTGCAGGTGCAGGCGCACAGATCATTCTGCGCGGTGGCACCTCAGGCTCCGAGACTCGCGATAACCAGCCTCTGTTTGTTGTCGACGGCATCATCTACGACAACTCAGCAAGCGTGGGCGGCAACTCTGACTTCGACGGTTCTACCCGCCAATCGACTACATCGTCAAACCGACTGATGGACATCAACCCAGAGGACATCGAGAACATGTCGGTGCTCAAAGGTCCGGCGGCCTCGGCTCTCTACGGTTCGCGTGCCGCCAACGGTGTCATAATCATCACAACTAAGAAAGGTAAGAACGGCAACGTAGAGATCAACCTCTCGACCAAGTACACCACTTCGTGGGTTACCCACCTGCCGAAAGTGCAGAATGTGTATAAGCGCGGTCGCATGCGCGACACCCGCGACGCCAACAACCAGTTCACCGGCGCCGTCTACGACACCGACTCATATAACTCCTGGGGCGAGCGTTTTGCCGACGGTGATGCAATATACGATCACCAGATCAAAGACTTCTTCACCACCGGCGGCATCTGGGACACCAATGTCAGCATTGCCGGCGGCAATGAAAACGGCAACTTCTATCTCTCCGGCTCATATTTCGACCAAGATGGCGTGGTACCCACAACAGGCTACACCAAGTCGACCTTCCGCTTCAACGGTGAGCAAAAGTGGCGCATCTTCACCTTCGGGGCCAATGCCGCTTACTCAGAGGCCCGCACCGCCAAGACTCTCACCGGCGCCGGTCTCTACGGCTCCAACATGAACGGCGCCCTTCAGCGACTCTACACCTTTGGCGCTATGGACGACATGACCCACTACCTCAATGAAGACGGCACACGCTACAGAATGCGCACCGACCTCGAGCCGTGGGAAGAGCAAGACAACCCCTACTGGATCATTAACCGCAATAAGATCAACGACAAGACCGTTCGCTTCACCGGTAGCTTCAACGTGCGCGCCGACCTCACCGACTGGTGGTGGATCAACTTCCGCGCAGGCGTCGACAACTATACATCTGACTACAACAAGCGCATCGGCGCAGGTGGCGTCACAAAAGACCTCTGGCAAGACGGCATGCTCAGCGAAAACACCACTCGCTATCAGTATGTGACTACCAACCTCATGACGAATCTGTCAAAAACCTTCGGCGACTTCGGCCTTAACCTGTTGCTGGGCACCTCCACCGACAACACCAATGTCAAGGATACTGGCTTGATGGCATACCGCTTCATCGTTCCTGATTTCTACGCTTTTGACAATGCTGCCGACTCCGACCGCAGCTTCCGCTCACATCGCTCAACAAAGCGACTCGTAGGTGTATACGGTGAATTCCGTGCCGACTGGCGCAATACCTTGTTCCTCACCGTCACCGGTCGCAACGACTGGACCTCGACACTGCCAAAGAAGCATCGCAGCTACTTCTATCCATCAGTGAGCGGTGCCATCGTCTTCACCCAGTTCCTGCAGGACAAGGGCTGGATGACCGCAGAAAGCCCCCTCACATTCGGTAAGATCCGCGCTTCATGGGCCAAAGTCGGCAAAGACACGTCGCCCTACGAAACAGCCACCAACCTGTGGCCTGTGGGCACCTTCCTCGAGGGCATGACCGGCATCGGCAATTTCTGGGAGAGCGGTAACCCCTATCTCAAGCCCGAAATGACAAAGTCGACCGAAATTGGTGTTGAACTCCGCTTCCTGCGCAATCGTCTGCGCCTCGACTACGCATACTACACCAACAACTCCTATAATCAGATTATGTCGCCCCGCGGCTCTTTTGCCACCGGCTACATCCTGCGCTCTGCCAACATAGGCAACGTGCTCAACAAGGGTATGGAGCTCTCCATTTCAGGCATACCTGTCCAGACTCGCGACTGGACATGGGAGACCGGCATAAACATGGCTGGTAACCGCGGCCGACTCGAAGGCCTTCTCACCGGACAGAACGTCATGTATGTCACCGACGTACAGTACTCCAACGCACAGGCAGCTTCATTCAACGACGGCAACTTCATGGCTATCGCCGGCTGGAAGTATCTGCGAGTGCCCGACACATATATCGACGCCAACGGCAACACGCAGAAGACCATGATGGTCGTAACCAACCCCGACGGCTCAACAACTCTCAAACCGGCCGGCGGTCAGCTCATCCTTGACGCCAACGGCATGCCACAGCGCGACAAATCGGAGGAGAAGTTCAACATGGGCAACCGCGAGCCTAAATTCACCGGCGGATGGAACAACGTGCTCCGCTACAAGAACTTCACATTCAGCATGCTTTGGGAATTCAGAGTTGGTGGCGCAGTGTTCAACGGCACACGCATGGCCATGGACCAGGCCGGCACGAGCATCGCATCGGCAAACGGCCGACTCAACGGCATCACCATATCAGGTGTAGCAGCCACAACCGACTCAAATGGCAACTATGTCTTCACATCGACCGACTACAAAGCCGACGGTGTATATAATGTGGGTGGTGTGCAGACCTCAGGTCACAACGTCATCGCCGGTTACTACAACGGCATCATGCAGTATGACCACTCAAACTACATAACCAACGTCAATGCCCTGCGTCTACGCAGCATTTCACTCAGCTATGAACTGCCCGCCTCGCTGCTCGCAAAGACGAAGGCCATCAAGCGCGCTGTAGTCACAGCCACAGCCACCAACCTGCTCCTGTTCACCAACTACGACGGCGATCCTGAAGCAGCTGCATCAGGTGCAGGTGCAGGCGGCAGCTCGTCAGTAGGTTTCGACTACTGCGGCGTGCCCTCGACTGCAGGTTTCTCTTTCGGCGTTAATCTCACATTCTAAATCCGCAATCTATCCTCTACAACACAGATATGAAATTTCTCAAGACACTCATAATATCAGCCGCCGCCGGCCTGTCGCTCACTGCATGCAACGACTGGCTCGACGTCAACGACAACCCTAATTCGCCCACTGACTCAGCGGCACCATATTATTACCGACTGGCTTACATGGAGTTCTACACCAACCACGCCTACATGATGGCCGGCATGGCCGCCAACCTCATAACCGGCGACTGGACCAACAACGCTCCCACAGGCAACCAGGGTAAACTCGCCAAGTGGCACATCGTAAACTGGCGCTCAAACAACGTGCTTCAGTGGACATACAACGGCGCCGGCCCCAACCTGCAACCCACTATTGAATCAGCAACAGCAGCCGGCGCATGGCACTATGTAGGCGCCACCTATCTGATCAAGGCATACAACTTCATGCTCCTCAATGACGTCTTCGGCGAAGTACCCTATAGCGACGCATTCGGCGAGAGCGGCAATCCCCGCTACGACACCGCCAAGCAGGTATATCAAGGCGTGCTCGACGATCTCGACCGCGCCATCGAATACCTCTCGCGTCAGCAGGCTCCCGGGGCAGTTGCTCTCTCTGCCAACGATTATTGGGGATTGGGCAACGTCAGCACATGGCTCAAGACCGCATATCTCTTCAAGGCTCGCATGCTCAACAAGATCAGCAAAAAGGGCGAAGGCTCTCACCTCGACTACAAATGGGATGCATCAGAGATCTTAGCTTGCCTCGACAAGGCCCACCAGAGCAATGCCGACAACATGATTATCAACCACACCGACGAAAAGGGCTCTACTATCGACAACCTCGGTTGGAAGGAACAGGTGCTATATTCTCCGCTCTACTCGGTTATCGGCATGAACAACAACTACTTCATCACCGAATTCGCAGTCTCCAACCTCACCAACTTTGGTGGCTACGGCGTTGAGGACCCCCGTGCCGATAAGATCATCCCCTGGGCCCGCTCAGCCAAAAGCTACGACGAGGATGGCAACGAAATCTCTCCTGAAGGCATCAAGTGGAGTGCCGACGGCAAATGGCGCCGCTCGATTGGCGTTGACATGAACACCAACGTGCGCATGACCGCCACCAACCGCCCCAACCAGACCACCTGGGCAAACGGCAGATTTGCTACATCTGCCTCCGACCAGCTTGCCGACACAATCTACGTTCACCAAAAGTCTGACTCCAAGGGCTATCGCGGCGCATCAACCCTGCTTTTCTTCACCGACAACACAAAAGGCTCAGGCGACCCACGTTCAGCCACCTCTGGCAGCTTCTATAGCCGCCCCTCATCGCAGGGATATATCGCCACTTACGCCGAGGCATGCTTCATCCGCGCCGAGGTGCTCATGCGCACCGGCAATACATCGGGAGCATTCGATGCATACAAAAATGGCATCCGCGCTCATATCGAAATGATGAATGCCAAACTCAACACCTGGATTGCCGAAGATCCCTCGCTGGCAACCTGCCCGTCTTTCGCTCCAATCGCTCAGGAAGACATCGACAACTTCATCAACAACGGCATCGGTTCTGCATCCGACATCACTCTTGCTAAGATCATGACCCAGAAGCATCTTGCAATGATGTTCTCCGTCGAGCAGTGGAATGATATGCGCCGCTATGACTTCTCAGGCGACATCTTCCTCAACTATCATGTGCCCTTTGAATACTACAGCGATGCCAACGCTCAGCTCGTGATTCCCATGGGCAAGCAGCCACGTCGCTGGCCATACAACGACAAAGAGCCAATGTATAACCTCGACAATCTCAACGCCATAGGCCGAGAGGTTGAAGGCTCCACAAAAGCCGACGGCTGGTATGCCGAGCCTTCTATGCCATCCATACCCATCTGGTGGGACTCAGAACAGCCCTGATACTGAGAGAAATACACACCGATATCATCCGGCGACACCGTGCTTCTGCCACCCGGCAGACACCATGGTGTCGCCGGCTGTTTGCATTTGTAAACAACACTTGCCTCACTGCCACTCCAGCCCCTAAAACCTACTTTTTCAATAATGTTGATAACTTTTTGAGCACGCGCCGGAAATATTGCTGTTTGATATTGCAAATTTTGCTGCAAAATAAGTAATTTTACGACCCGAAAAACAGTCGCTCCGATTGTTCGCATCGTTGTATACCCATGCAAGAAGAAATATACCACATACCGGCTCTGTTGCCGCAGGTGCTTGAGGCGCTTGACATACACCCCGATGGCATATATGCCGACGTCACATTTGGCGGCGGCGGACATTCGCGCGCCATCGTGGAGGCTCTCAATGCCGAAAGCGGAGGCCGCCTATACGCTTTTGACCAGGATGAGGATGCCATTGCACACGCTTTCTCCGACCCGCGACTCACCCTTATCCACGGCAACTTTCGCTTCCTGCGCAACTTCCTGCGATTCTATGACGTTGCAGCTCTCGACGGCCTGTTGGGAGACCTCGGTGTATCTTTCCACCACTTCGACGATGCCGACCGAGGCTTCTCCTTCCGCTTCGAAGGCCCGCTTGACATGCGCATGAACCGTCGTTCGCCTCTCACCGCCGCCAAGATAGTCAACACCTACGATCAAGATCGTTTGGCCGACATTTTCTATCTCTATGGTGAAATGAACAATGCCCGCCGCATCGCATCGGCCATCGTCAAAGCTCGCTCGGCCGCTCCGGTGGACACCATTGAAGCCTTCCTCAAGGTCATCGCACCTTGCATCAACCCCAAGCAAGAGAAAAAAGAACTGGCACAGGTCTTTCAGGCACTGCGCATAGAGGTCAACGACGAGATTGCCGCGCTGCGCAGCCTCCTCACACAGGCATTGCAGATGCTGCGCCCCGGAGGCCGATTGGCAATAATCACCTATCACTCACTCGAAGACCGCCTCGTCAAAAACTTCATGAAGACCGGCAACCTTGAGGGCAAGCCGGCCACCGACTTCTATGGCCGCAACCTATCGCCCATGAAGTTGCTCACGTCTAAACCTATCATCCCCGACGAAGCGGAGATTGAGCGCAATCCACGCAGTCGCAGCGCTAAACTGCGGGTTGCCGTAAAACTCTGACGACTACCACACAGGCATTAGATCCATGGCAAAAAACACCGACACAGCAAACAACCGTCAGGAGCACTCATCAGTGATTGAGCGTATCCTAAGGATAATCACCCGCACAATCTACGGGCGAGTGCTGTCGGTGCAGTTCTTCAAGCGCCACTGGCTCGCCGTGTTTATGGGCGTTATGCTCATAATGATCTACATCTCAAACAAATATTCTTTCCAGACACGCATCGAGCAAGTAAACTCGCTGCGCAGTGAGCTCGGCGTGATACGCACTGAGTTTATCCGCGAGCGCAGCATGTATATGAGTGCCGTGCGAGAACGCGCAATGAGAGCACGTCTCGACTCCATCGGCCTCAACCTCACTTATCAGGTGCAGCCACCTTTCAGACTCTCCTATGGCAACGAAGAATAACGGACTCTCACAGATACTCGCACGCTATGCCCTGGTGGTGCTTTTCCTGCTGCTCGCCTGCGGCTGGATCGGCTTCCGCCTCGTCGACAACACCGTGCTCCACCGCGAAGAGTGGAATCTAAAAGCCGACAGCATCCTCAACAAAACCGTGCCTGTTTACCCGATACGTGGCGATATACTATCGTGCGACGGCTCTGTCCTCGCCACCAATGTCACTACCTACACACTGCGCATCGACTACCGCACCGACGGCTTCTCTATGGATAAATTCACCTCGGCGCTCGACAGCCTGTGCGACAGCATGGCCGTGCACTTTCCTATTCGCGACAAAAATGGCTGGCGCGAATATCTCACTGAAGAGACCAAGAAACCTCGCCACCAGCGTCGGCTGCGGCTTCTGTTGCGCGACATCAGCTACGACCAATACCGCTTGTTGCGCACCTTCCCCTTCTTCAAAATATCCAATTGCAATGTCACCGGCCTTACAAAAGACTCACGCACTATGCGTCTTTATCCCTATGGCGACATGGCACGACGCAGCATAGGCCGCACTAACCATCCCGACGGTCACCTTGTTGGGTTCAGTGGCCTTGAATTCGCTCTCGACTCACTGCTCACTGGCACCCCGGGACTGGCCCGACGCGTGCCTCTCACCCGCAATATCGTGCCCATACCCGAGACTCCGGCTATCAACGGAGCAACCGTCATCACCACCATTGACGTGGAAATGCAGGATATTGTTGAAAACGAACTCAACGAAATGCTCCACTGGACTCAGGCCAACTGGGGCACTGCAATACTCATGGAGGTGGAGACCGGTGACATCAAAGCCATATCCAACCTCGAGCGCAGCAAGAACGACACCACTTATATCGAGTCGATGAACCACGCCGTTGTGCCTGTAGAGCCCGGTTCAGTAGTAAAACTCATAGGTATGCTTGTGGCCTTGGAAGACGGATTTGCCGGCAACCTCGAGCGCACCATCACCACCGAGCGGGGCGGATTTCGCTATCATGGAGGTAAACCTATACGCGACACTCACTTCGCGCCCTCAGGCGCCCTCCCCATCTACCGCCTGCTGCAATACTCGTCAAACATCGGCATGACCAAGCTCGTGGCTCCTCATTACGAGAACGATCCCGACGCCTACCGCCGTCGTGTTGCTGAACTCGGCCTGTTTGACCGCTTCAACACCGGCATAGCCGCCGAGCAACCGGCATATTACCCCAAACTCAAACGTCAGGCAGGCGCAGGCATCGACCTCGCGCGTATGGTCTATGGCTACAGCACTCAGATTGCACCGCTATACACCTGCGCAATATACAATGCTGTTGCCAACGACGGCCGCTTCGTGCGCCCGCGTCTTGTAAAAGGCCTGCGCACCGAAGGTCACGACTCCATAATACCCGTGAGCTATGTGCGCGATCGCATCTGCTCCGAGCAAAATGCACGCACCCTGCGTAGCATGCTCCGACGCGTCATCACCGAGAAAGGCGGCACCGCCACCGGTCTAAAGCGAGATCCCGAGATCGTGGAAATAGCCGGCAAGACAGGCACCGCTCTGATTGCACGCGAGCGCAAGAAATGGACTCACGAAGACTCTGTTGCTGGCCGCGTCACGCCTTTCGTACCGGGATATATGGATGGCCATTACCGCCTGGCCTTTGTGGGCTTCTTCCCCTATGATAAGCCGAAATATACCTGCATGGTGCTCATTTGCGACCCAAAACCGGGCATCCGCTCTGCCCAGTTCACATCAGGAGCTACAGTGCGTGCCATTGCAGAAAAGCTGCACTCACGCGGCCTGCTCGACAATCACAGCGACTACACCGAATATCGCCCTGAGAATATGCGTAAATCGCCTGAACTATATGCCACAACCAAGCCCGGTCTCACCGACCTGCTCGGCCGTGAACTTGGATTCAGGAGCTATACCAACTTCTCCCGCCCAAGTACCGTGCCTGATGGCACCGTGCCCGCAGTCACCGGACTGGGTGTGCGTGAGGCTGTCAGACTACTCGAAGAGGCGGGCTTCCCGGCAATAGTCAAGGGCGTAGGATATGTCTCGATGCAGAACCCGGCTCCGGGCTCCCCCGCTGCTCCGGGCTCACCGGTCACCCTCACCCTGCGAGAATAAATCGCAGAACTTTTAAACAATCAGCAAGAACCGCAGACAATATGATAAAGAAACTATCGCAACTGTTGCAAAGCGTTGTAGTGGAAAACATCATCGGCCGCGATGACATATCCATCGCCGATATTACGGCCGACTCGCGCAAAGTGACTCCCGGGTCGCTTTTCGTAGCCCAACGCGGCAGCCGCGTCGACGGCCACGACTACATAGCCAAAGCTGTGGAAATGGGTGCCGCTGCCATAGTGTGTGAGCAGTTGCCGCCGTCTCCTGCCACAGCTGTCACCTACGTGCGCGTTAGCGACTCTTCGATAGCCTTAGGCGAGATAGCAGCTGAATGGCACGGTCATCCGTCGCGCAAACTGACCCTTGTAGGTGTCACAGGCACAAACGGAAAAACCACCGTGGCAACACTGCTTTATGAACTCGCCCGCATACAGGGCGAAAAAGCCGGCTTGCTATCAACCGTGGCAAACTATATTGACACAGAGCGTATAGACTCCACACACACCACCCCCGATGCCTTGAGCATAAACAGTCTGATCAACCGCATGGTCGACGCAGGCTGCACTTTTGCCGCCATGGAGGTGAGTTCACACGCTGCAGCACAACACCGCATTGCCGGTCTGCACTTCGCCGGAGGTATATTCACCAACCTTACTCGCGATCATCTCGACTATCACAAGACATTCGATGAATATCTCAAAGCAAAAAAACGGTTCTTCGATAATCTGCCATCAAGCGCATGGGCTCTAACTAATGCCGACGAGCGCAATGGCTTTGTGATGCTGCAGAACACACGAGCCAACCGATATAGCTACGGTCTGCGCGGTGAGGCCGACTTCAAAGGCCGCATTATAGAAAATCGCCTCGACGGCATGCTCATGCAATTTGACGGCCGCGAAGTCGAGACTCTGTTCACCGGTCGCTTCAACGCCTATAACCTCACAGCCGTTTATGCCGCAGCTCGTCTGCTTGGTCACGACACCGATAGCGTGTTGCTGGCTATGAGCCGACTTGTGCCGGTGGCAGGGCGCTTTCAGCCTTTCCGTTCACCCGATGGCAGCATAACTGCTATCGTTGACTATGCTCACACGCCCGACGCAATAGTCAACGTACTCGACACCGTGCGCGACATCATTGGCAACCGCGGCGACATCATCACCGTCACCGGTGCCGGAGGCGACCGCGACCGTGGCAAACGCCCTATAATGGCCCGCGAGGCTGCCGCACGTAGTCGCATGCTTGTGCTCACATCCGACAACCCGCGCAGCGAGGAGCCCGAAGACATCATAGCCGAAATGATGGCTGGCGAAGACGCCGAACAGCAAGCCCGCACTCTCGTCATCACCGACCGCCGGCAAGCCATACGCACAGCCATGCGACTTGCTCATCCCGGCGATGTAGTGGTTGTGTGTGGCAAAGGCCACGAAACCTACGAAATTTTCCGCGACCGCACTATCCACTTCGATGACCGCGAGGAAGTGCAGGCGGCTCTCTCTGCTCTATCATCAAAATAAGACATTCACAATTCACCGATCATATAAAATCACGCAATGCTATATTATCTGTTTGACTATCTGCAGCAGACTTCCTTCCCCGGTGCACGCCTCATGAGCTACATCACCTTTCGCTCAGGAGCGGCGATGGTGCTCTCTCTTATCATAGCTGTGTTCATCGGGCGCCGCATCATCGACTCCCTTCAGCGCATGCAGGTGGGTGAAGTCGTGCGCAATCTCGGCCTCGAAGGACAGATGAAGAAAACCGGCACACCCACAATGGGCGGCATCATCATCATCCTGTCAATCATCATTCCGTGCTTGCTTGTTGGCAATCTCAGCAATGTGTATATGATTCTTATGCTCGTTGCCACCGTTTGGCTCGGCACCATCGGTTTCATTGACGACTACAAAAAAGTAGCCCGCCACAACAAAGACGGCATCAAGGGCAAATACAAAATAATTGGCCAGGTCGGCATCGGCCTTATTGTCGGTATAACCATGTATATGAGCCCGGATATTACTATCCGCCAGAACAGCGAGCTGAGGGCCGAGACTACAGGCGAGATAGAGCAGGTCATTTACGCCGACGATGAGGTAAAAGCCCCGGTAACAACAATACCTTTCGTCAAAAACAACAACTTCAGCTACTCCTGGCTCACCGGCTGGATGGGAGACTATGCCGAGACAGGTGCATGGGTGGTCTTCGTTCTAATCACCATCTTCTTCGTGGCAGCTACATCCAACGGCGCCAATCTCACCGATGGCCTCGACGGTCTCGCCACAGGCTGCTCTGCCATCATAGGCGTAGCTCTGGCGGTAATGGCATATCTTGGCGGCAACCTCATTTACTCGTCTTATCTCAACATCATGTATGTGCCGGGCAGTGAAGAACTTGTAGTGTATATGGCAGCCTTCATCGGAGCTCTTGTGGGCTTTCTGTGGTATAACGCATATCCGGCACAGGTATTCATGGGCGACACCGGCAGTCTCACCCTCGGAGGCATCATCGCCGTTTATGCCATTCTCATTCACAAAGAACTGTTGCTGCCCATTCTCTGCGCCATCTTCTACGTCGAAGATCTGTCGGTGATGCTGCAGGTGTCCTACTTCAAATTCACCAAACGTCGCTGTGGCGAGGGGCGCCGCATATTCAAGATGACTCCACTGCACCACCACTTCCAGAAACCCGGCAACGCGGGCATTGACGCTCTTGTGCAGGCTCCGGTGGCACCAGTGCCCGAGTCAAAGATTGTGACCCGATTCTGGATCGTCTGCATCATACTGGCCGCCGTGACCTTTGTCACTTTGAAAATAAGATAATCTCAATCAAAAACTGCTATATCACTCTTACAACATATAACCGATGGAAAAGAAACGACTTGTAGTGCTCGGAGCCGGCGAAAGCGGCGTTGGTGCCGCTATACTCGGCGCCGTAAAGGGCATGGATGTATTCGTGTCCGACATGGGCACCATCGCTCCCAAATATAAAAAGATGCTCGACGACGAAGGCATTGCCTGGGAAGAAGGCGGGCATACCCTTGACAAGATTCTCTGTGCCGACGAAGTGGTCAAAAGCCCGGGTATTCCTCCCACTGCCGATGTCGTACGCCGACTCACAGCCAAGAACGTGCCCGTGATTTCTGAGATCGAACTCGCCGGCCGATACACCGATGCAAAAATGGTATGCATCACCGGCTCCAACGGTAAAACCACTACAACACTACTCACATATCACATACTGCGTAGCGCCGGGCTCAATGTAGGTCTGGCCGGTAACGTAGGCCGAAGCCTGGCTCTCCAGGTGGCACGCGACCAACACGACGTATATGTTATCGAACTGAGCAGCTTTCAGCTTGAAAACGTTTACAACTTCAAGGCAAACGTCGCGGTGATACTCAATATCACACCCGATCACCTCGACAGATATGACTATAAAATGCAGGGATACGTCAATGCAAAATTCCGCATCCTGCAGAATCTCACACCCAAAGACGCCTTCATTTACTGGCAGGATGACCCGGTGATAAAGGCTCAGCTTGAGCAGGTTGTCACCGAAGCAAAAATGTTGCCCTTTGCCGAACACCGCGAAGAAAACACGGCCGCATATATCGACGCTGAAGACCGCCTCATCATCAACTCGCCGGCCGGATCATGGGATATGCCTCGGGCCGACCTGTCGCTAAACGGTCTGCACAACCTATATAACTCCATGGCTGCCGGTCTGTCGGCAACACTGCTGCACGTGCGCAAAGAAGATATCCGCCGTGCACTGAGTGATTTCAGCGGTGTTGAACACCGACTTGAGCCGGTCGCCACCGTTGACGGTGTCAGATATATCAACGACTCCAAGGCTACCAATGTCAACTCTTGCTGGTATGCCCTCGAAACCATGCAACCGGGCACTGTGCTCATACTCGGCGGCAAAGACAAAGGCAACGACTACTCCGAGATTCTTCCACTCGTGCGGGAGAAGGTCAAGGCCATCGTAGCGATGGGCCTGCATAACGAGAAGATCACCGAATATTTCGGCCAGAATTGCCCATCGATAACCATAGCCGACACACATTCCCTGGCCGACGCCATTGAAGCATGCCGTAAACTGGCAGCGCCCGGCGACACCGTGCTTCTGTCGCCATGCTGCGCAAGCTTCGACCTGTTTAAGAGCTATGAAGACCGTGGCGAGCAATTCAAGGCTGCCGTACTCGCCATGCAGCAAAAAGCATAACCAACCGAGACAAAACCGATCACCCATATATCACAACCCTATATATCTACTCATTCTCCTCAAAACATGATTTTCGAACCCATTCCCACAACCGAGAAACACCGCTCCAAGAAGGCAGCCCCAGTGTTCGACGAAGTTACACCCGACAACACAATTGATGCGGCCGACGAAGCCACCAAGGGCCGTTCCGTAGCCGACGATGTGGCTGCGCTTCGCCCGGCAAACCGCTATGATGTGCACATCTGGGGTGTATACATCATGCTCTGCATCATATCAATAGTAGAGCTCTACAGCGCTTCGTCGCGCGAAATCACTGGCGGCAACATATATGCCCCTCTGTTGCGACATCTGATGCATCTTGTCATAGGCTTTGTCATCATCCTGGCACTCCAGCGTGTGCACTACCGCAAGTTCTTCGACGCCACTCCATGGATAGTCTTCGGCTCGCTGCTGGCAATGATATACACGCTCATAAACGGCGACTACATCAACGGAGCCAAACGCTCCTTCAGCATCGTCATAATGCGAGTGCAGCCGGCCGAGTTTCTGAAGTTCTCGGCAGTGTTGCTTGTGGCCTACGTGCTCTGTAAGAGCAGCCGCCCCGACCGACGCAAGATCGAGTCGTGGCGTGTGTGTCTGTGTGCCGGGGTTGTAGGCACCTTCGGAGCTCTGCTGTTCTTCCAGGGCCTCACCAACACATTGCTGCTCATGGCCATAAGCCTGTCTATGATGTTTGTAGCCTCTGTGTCGTGGCGCAATATGGCTATCATCCTGTGTGTATATGCTGTGCTTGGTGGCGCTGGCTACGCCTACAAGAAACTCACACTCAAGCAGGCCGACAAACCCAGGGTGGAGCAAGTCGGTCCCAACGGCACATCCATCACCGTCGAAGACGCACCACAGAACCGCACCGTAAACCGCGCCGGTGTATGGGAGAGCCGAATGTCAAACTTTCTCCGCTTCGATAAATACAAAGACACCATACGCGACTACAACGCCCAGGAACAGTATTCATACATAGCCCAGGCTCACGGTGGCATCTACGGAGTCGGCCCCGGCAACTCGCGCGAGACTTCGCGTCTATCTCTGGCTTTCAGCGACTATATCTACGCTATAGTCGTGGAGGAAGGCGGACTGTTGCTCGGACTGTTTGTCATGATTTTATATATGTGGCTCGTCACGCGTGCGTCTACTTTGGCATATAAATGCAATCTGGTTTATCCGGCCCTGCTGATGCTCGGCCTGTCGGTTTTCATCGTAGTGCAGGCTCTGTTTCACATGGCCATTGTCACAGGAGCCTGCCCCGTGTCAGGCCAGCCTCTGCCGCTTATATCCAAAGGCGGCACGTCGATATTAGTGTCGTCAGTAGCATTCGGCATAATGCTGTCGGTGAGCCGCCATGCACTGCAGGAAGACAACCGTCAGCAAATAAAGGCCGATATATCATCGCTTCCCGAAGACCTCAGGCAGATCAATCCCTCGCACTCGAGATGACATCATCTGTGTCACCTCACAAACAAATGTTACGCCAATGAATCAAGACAATATCTCACCCAAAGCGCCACGCATCCTCATCAGTGGAGGAGGCACCGGCGGACACATATTTCCGGCTCTGTCAATAGCCAATGCCCTGCGACGCAAGGCTCCCGACGCCGAGATACTCTTTGTCGGTGCACAAGGCCGCATGGAGATGGAACGCGTGCCCGATGCTGGATACCGTATAGTAGGCCTCCCGGTGGCCGGCTTCGATCGCAAGAGACTTTGGCGCAACTTCAAGGTACTGTATAAACTCTTCAAAAGCATGCGCATCGCCCGCAAGGTTCTCCGCGACTTCCGCCCCGACTACGCTGTGGGTGTAGGCGGCTATGCCAGCGGCCCAATGCTTAAGGCGGCCCAGCGTGCAGGCATACCCACACTTCTCCAGGAGCAAAATTCCTATGCCGGCGTAACCAACAAACTTCTTGCCGCACGCGCACGGCACATCTGCGTGGCATACGAGGGTATGGAGCGCTTTTTCCCGGCTGAGCGTATTATACTCACTGGCAACCCTGTGCGTGCATCACTCACAACAAATGCTCTCACTCCTGAAGAATCAAAAATAGCACTCGGATTTCGCAGCGACAAACCCTTGACAATCATAGTAGGCGGAAGCCTCGGCGCAGCATCTGTCAATGCTGCTGTAGCTGCCGGTCTCGACGCCATCCTGCGATCCGGCACTCAAGTGCTCTGGCAAACTGGCAAGCTCTATTACGACCGATACCGCGACCTCGCCAAAGGGCGCGAGGGAGTGCAGATTGTGCCCTTCGTCTCGGCTATGGACAAGGCTTACGCTGCAGCCGACCTTGTGGTATCGCGTGCAGGAGCAAGCACGATATCAGAATTGCAGATCCTCGGTAAACCAGCCATATTAGTGCCATCGCCCAATGTGGCCGAAGATCATCAGACAAAAAATGCGCAGGCATTGGCATCGCGTGGTGCCGCAGTGATGCTCCCTGACTCTAAGGTTGCTGACAAGCTTGCAACAACTGTGAGCGAACTAATTGCAGATAAAAAAGCTCTGAGAACCCTCGGAGTCAACGCAGCTGCAATGGCCCTCGCTGATGCCGATGATAAAATTGCAAGCATCATTCTCGACGACATTAACAAAAAGAATTGACCGATGAACGACGACAAAAAGCTCGAATGTTTCAACAACATATACTTTGTGGGGGCAGGCGGCATAGGCATGGCTGCTCTGGTGCGCTACTTCCTCTCTAAAGACAAGCATGTGGCCGGATATGACCGCACACGCACCGTGCTAACCGACGAAATCTCTGCCGAAGGAGCTGAGATATCATATTCCGACTCAATGGATGCCGTGCCCGCGCGCTACCGCGACCCCGCCACTACCCTTGTGGTCTACACGCCCGCCATCCCCGCCGATAATGTGCCTCTGACATTCTTTCAGCTGGGTGGCTTCACCATTTACAAGCGATCACAGGTGCTCGGCATGATCACTCGCGACTCGCGCAGCTTGTGTTTCTCGGGCACCCACGGCAAGACAACTACATCGTCAATGGCGGCACACATCATGCATGAGGCGGCTGGCGGTTGCAACGCTTTTCTCGGCGGCATCTTGCGCAACTACAACAGCAACCTGCTTCTCAGCGCAACCTCGCCATACACCGTCATCGAGGCCGACGAATATGACCGCTCCTTCCACACTCTCACTCCATATATAGCCGTCGTAACGGCCACTGACCCTGATCATCTTGATATATACGGCACAGAAGAAGCCTATCTCGAGAGTTTCGCACACTTCACCGAACTGATACGCCCCGATGGCTGCCTGCTCGTGCACACCGGCTTAAAACTCAAACCCCGCCCCGCTCCCGGTGTTAGGGTCTACACATACTCCAGCGATGAAGGAGACTTCCACGCCGATAATGTGCGCAGGGGCAACGGCTCGATAGTCTTCGACTTCATTGGACCCGATGGTCTGCGCATACCCGACATATCACTTGGTGTGCCCGTGGAAGTAAACATCGAGAACGCCGTCGCCGCATTGGCTGCATGCATGCTCACAGGGCAGGCCGACCCCGCCAGAGCCGCTGAAGCTATAGGCTCGTTTATGGGGCCCGAGCGCCGATTCCAGTTCATCGTAAAACCAGAAAACCCTCATGGCGCTGTGCTAATCGACGACTATGCACATCACCCCGATGAATTACGCCGGAGTATTGCATCGGTTAAGGCTTTGTATCCCGACCGCAAGCTCACGGTTGCTTTTCAGCCACACCTGTTCACACGCACCCGCGACTTCGCCCCCGAGTTCGCTGAAGCCCTATCGCTGGCCGACGAGGTGATACTACTCGACATTTATCCGGCCCGCGAATTGCCCCTGCCGGGTGTCACTTCTCAGATCATTTACGACGCACTCATAGTGCCCGCTCGCCACCAATGCTCTCTCAGCCAACTATGTGACATCGCCGACCAACTCAAACCCGAACTGATGCTCACAGCAGGTGCCGGAGACATCTCAACAACCGTGCCTAAACTTAAAGAAATCTTCGAAGCAAGAAACAGCAATCTCGCCAATGGATAGACGCAGCATATCTCTCTTCATCCTCTCGGTTCTGATGGTGGCCTATCTGGCCTTCATCATACCCTATAGTTTGCGAAAATCTCAGGCTACCCCACTGAGCAACATGGAGATTGTTGTCAACGATCCCGAAGGCATAGGATTCGTGTCGGAGTCCGACGTCATGCGCGAACTCGACAGCCTGCCTGCACGCATAACCTCGGTGCCACGATGCAGCATCAATACTCTGGCGATAGAGCGATATCTGTGTAGCCTCGACCGCATTGACACAGCACATTGCGTGATGCTTAACAACGGAGTGCTTCGCCTCGAGGTGCGCCCGATGACACCGGTGGCACGCGTGTTCGACGCTTCCGGAGAATCATATTATGTAAGCGCCGACAGCAAACGCATCGGTGCCGACGTGCGCTATCATATCGATGTACCTGTGGTGTCGGCTGATTTCGATAGCATTGTTGAAGTTGCCAAAGTGCTCCCTGTGCTCGACTATATCAAGAACGACCCTGTTGCCGACGCCATGGTGTCGGGGGTAAAAGTTGACCGACGCGGCGACATCATCCTCATCCCCATCATGCGCGGCCATGTCATAAACTTTGGCAATGACAACGATATAGCCAACAAATGGAAACGCCTGAAAACATTCTACCGCAAGGTGATGCCGGTGAAAGGCTGGGAATTCTATGACACTGTGTCGGTGAAATGGCGTGGACAGGTAGTAGCCACTCGCCGCACAAAACCCGTGCCTGAGCCATCGCTTCAGACACAGATGCTCACCGACACACTGCTCCCCGAGGCCGATGTACTCAGTCTCGACCCTCCTGCAGACCCATCAGACGAAGTCGCACAATAATCTGCATCAATCTGCGTCGAAAATACTTGATTAAACTAAAAAATACACATAACTTTACAGAAAAATAATAACACCCACTGAAATTATATATGCAGTCAACAGACATAGCCGCCATAGAGATTGGCAGCTCCAATATAAAAGGAGCCGTAGCAACCCTCGACCACGTCACCGGTGAGCTCACTGTAATAGCCCGTGAGCAAACACCTACTGCCGGATGCGTGCGCTACGGCTGGATAAACAATGTGGAAGAAGTGTGCCGCCTTATCGAGCAGACTATAGACCGCCTGGAGAGCAATCCACGCGTAGCTCCTGCTCGCATTCGCGCGGTTTATGTTGCTGTCGGTGGCCGCTCTCTCAAATCATCGGTGCATGAAGTGAAACTCCGGCTTGACGACGAGCGCAAGATCACAGCCGATACTCTGGCAAAACTCGCCCGCGACGCCCGCGAGTCATTCGTGACCGACAAGGATATTCTCGACGTATTTCCGCGCAAGTTTGTCATCGACAGCGGCACTATAAGCAATCCTATCGGCTCATATTCCCGCAATCTGTCGGCAACCTACAACATAATCACCTGCCGCCCACAGATGATGCGTAATCTCAACCGCGTCTTCGATGCCCTGCGCTCGCGCCTGCACCCGGCCGGCATAATAATCCGACCTTTGGCTGAGGCCGACCTCGTACTCACATCCGATGACAGGCGTGTGGGATGTGCGATGGTCGATGTCGGCAGCGACACAACCACCGTACTCATATACAAAGAAGGCGTTCTGCGCTACCTCGCTACTATACCCATCGGTTCGCATAACATCACTCGCGACATTGCATCGCTCGGTGTGACCTTGGAGCGGGCTGAAGCCTACAAACTCAACAACGGCGACGCATGCAACCCAAGTATCGCCGCATCGACCGACGCCTTTGCCGAGCAGGCCGACAGCATGGTGCGCGCCCGCGCCGGTGAAATCGTGGCAAACATTGTGGCAAACATCGGCTATGCCGACATGAGAGCGACCGACCTGCCCGCAGGCATCGTGCTGATCGGCGGAGGCTCATATCTGCGCAACTTTGAGCGCCTGCTGGCCGAAGAAAGTGGCATGAAGGTGCGACGCGGCCACATTGAGCGGCCAATACGCATTGATGCAACCTCAGCAGTAGCCGAGCGCTCGGTCGACATACTCTCAGCTTTGCTTGCAGGAACTTCGGCTAACGCCAGCGACGATATTGAGTGTCTCGAAAAACCTGTCCCCAGCGTTGAGCAGAAAGCCGAACGCACCGACAGCTACTACACCGACAACCAATACACCACCCGGGCCACCCACCATCGGCCTCAAAGAGAAGAAGACATACTCATCGACGACACCGACGACGGCACAGACACCGATCTCTTTGAGAACGAACAGGTAAATATGGACGAAAAAAAATCGGGCAAAGAGTCGCAGAAACGCTCGTTTATGAACTGGCTCAAAGATCGCGCCGTCGATCTTGTAAAAGGTCCCGACGAAGACTGATCTACCACCCCATACATCCCAATTAAATCACACATCTATAACAGCAGAACATGACTATCGACGATATATCCAACGGCACAGAGTTTGTCACAGCCGACTCCACAACCCCCGTGCGCATCAAAGTGGTTGGCGTGGGTGGCGGTGGTAACAACGCTATCAACCACATGTATACACAGGGCATCAAAGGCGTATCATTTGCCAACGTCAACACCGACCGCCAGGCTCTCAAAGCATCGCCGGTGCCCGTAAAGTTGCAGATTGGCCCGGGCCTGGGCGCAGGCAATAAACCCGAAGTAGCACTTGAATTGGCCGAAAAAGCCGCCGACGAAATAGGTGCACTCTTCGACGACGAAGCCGAAATGGTCTTCATCACCGCCGGCATGGGTGGTGGCACCGGCACCGGTGCCGCTCCTGTAGTAGCCCGCGTGGCACGTGACCGGGGACTCCTCACCATAGGCATCGTTACAATACCGTTTAACTTCGAAGGTCAAAAGAAGATTATAAAGGCTATAGCCGGCGCCGAGGAAATGTCAAAATATGTCGACGCACTGATGGTTATCGACAATGAGCGCCTGACAGAAATATACAAGGACCTCGATCTGCTCAATGCATTCGGCAAAGCCGACGACACTCTGCTCATGGCAGCCGAGAGTATCTCCGACCTCATCACTTGCGATGCGCGCATAAACCTTGACATCGAAGACGTCAAGACAACTCTGCGCGAGAGCGGCACAGCCATCATATCATACGGCTACGGCGAGGGCGAAAACCGCGTGTCAAAAGCCATTGACGACGCGCTCAACTCACCGTTGTTGCGCAACAATGACATAAAGTCGAGCACACGCCTGCTTTTCAACTTCTATATTTCGCGCAAATCAGCACGCCCCTTCAAAATGGAAGAGGTAAACGAAATGACCGAGTTTGTATCGAGCCTGCACTCCGACGTCGACGTCATCTGGGGTATCGGATTCGATGACACTCTCGAAGACAAGGTGAAGATTACTATTCTTGCCGCCGGTTTCGGCATGTCGGCTCTCGACATCAAAGCCCGCAAAGAAGACGATGAACGCAAGGCCGCCGAGCGCCAGGCACACAAGATGGAGTCTATGGCAACCACACCTGCCCGCGAGCCGGTGCGACCTGCTGCACAGACACCTGCCGACGACTCTCGCTTCGGCGATTTATACGGCGACAAGCTCGATGTGCTCAAGCGCCGCAAGAATGCTGCAAGATATATTGTGCTGACGCCTGAACAATTGGATGATGACGCCGTTATAGACGTAGTAGAGAACACTCCGGCACTCAACCGCGATCGCCGCGTGATGGAAGACCTCAAAGCTGGTGCTCGCCAGCAAAGAGGCTACAACGGCACTCAGCGACCCGACTCGGGCATCATTGAGTTTGGCGACGAAGGTTGACACCCGCGACTGCATCACTTTTGCATCAACTCACCTTTCAACTAACTCGATTCACAACTTATAGCATCATGGACACACGACCGATATTCAAGATAGTAGGCGTAGGAGGAGGCGCCGCCATCGCTGTCGACGCGATGTATGCCACCCCAATGCCTGGTGTATCATACGCCCTTGTTGACACCAGCCGTTTCATCATCGGCAACTCAAGTGTGCCCGTAAAACTGCTCATCAGTCCCGATAACCGTGCTGTAGTTCGCGCCGACCGCGCGAATGCTCTGGCCTCACAACATGTGGCAGAAATTGGCTCACTCTTTGACGACGGCACAGAAATTGCCTTTGTGCTCGCCGGCATGGGCGGTGTCACCGGCACCGGTGCGGCTCCCACAGTGGCCCGTATTTCCAAGGAGCGCAATATCGTCACAATAGGCATTGTCACTCTCCCGGCAGCCATTGCCGGCGACGCAAAAGCTGAATCAGCACGACGTGGCATCGCCGAGATGGAGAAAACTGTAGACTCTATAATAGTTCTCGATGAGAAGCGTCTGGGGCTCAACGGAGCCGACGAAACAGTGCTCGGCAGTCTCGACAAGACCAACGAGGTCATCACCGGCATAATATCGGGTGTGAAGTCTATTTGCACTGCCAAAGCTATAACTGCAATTGACTTCTCCGATGTAACATACGCCTTCCGCAACGGCGGTCATGCCGTGGTTGTCACTGGTGAAGCTTCAGGCCCGACACGTGTAATCGATGCAATTGAGCAGGCCCGCAGTTCATCGCTCGCAGCCGACTTCGACTTCACCAAGGCAAAGCGTCTGCTGATTATGCTCTATACTCCTTCAGACACCAATGTGGCTTTCCGCCTCCGCGAGGTTGAGCTGCTCGCCGATTATCTCGCTAAGTTCCCCGAGGATGTCGACATCATCTGGGGTCTGGCTGTCGACGAGAATCTCACCGATAGTGTGCGCGTCACCATGATTGCCTCCTCGCTGCCTGCTCCTGCCGGCAGCGAAGGTATAATCGAGTAAACTGACACATATTTAATATATAGTACTTATATATATGCAACACTCCCGCGGGTCGATGACTCGCGGGAGTGTTGTTTTTTAGTATTGGCCTGCGGCCGCTCTATCAGCGGATGATTACCTTGCGGGCTGCGCTGATGTTGCTGCCTGAAGCCTTAACGATGTAGCAGCCGGCAGGAGCGTCGATGTGCAGGGGCACATTGACAACGGCGTCGGTCTTATTGGCGCGCACGGTCTTAACGGCTGCGCCGGCTACATTATATACAGTGAGAGTAACCACACCGGTGGTGCTGCCCGAGAGAACAGCTGTGAAGCCTTTGTCGCCGTTGGCAACGATCTCAAGATTATTGTCGGCCTCGCCGGCAACCTCGATATCGTCGATGGCAACAGTGCCTTCTACAGAAAGCTTACCGTCTTTCATGCGTACCTCATAGTCGCTGCCGGCCTCGGTGTCAAAGGTTGTCTCCTTGCCGTCATAGTAAACCTTGCAAGGACCACCAACATTTGAGTGAATGAGAGCATGGTCGAGTTCGTTGTCGGCATAGTGAACGTCAACAACAAAGTTACCGCGGGCGAGCAGACCGGTCACAGAACCGTTGTGCCAGTCAGAGGGCAGAGCGGGCAGCAGGTGGAGCATACCGTTGTGGCTCTGGAGGAAGAGCTCAGCTACACCGGCTGTACCACCGAAGTTACCGTCGATCTGGAACGGCGGATGGAGGTCCCACATATTATCTGCGGTACCGTTCTTGAGCAGGTTACGGAAGAGGACATAAGCGTGATCACCGTCGAGCAGACGAGCCCAGTGGTTGAGCTTCCAACCCATACTCCAGCCTGTGGCAGCGTCGCCACGCTGACGCAGAGTTTCCTTGCAGGCATCAACAAGTGTCTTGTCGGTGATAGCATTGATAGAAGTACCGGGGTGCAGACCATAAAGATGGTTGGTGTGGCGGTGGGTGTCGTTGTATGTGTCGATGTCCTTATACCACTCCTGGAGCTGACCGTAGCGGCCAACCTGATAGGGATACATATTGTCGAGCTTCTCCTGCCATTCAGTCACAGACTCAGCATCTACATCAAGAATCTTTGCAGCCTGGATAGCAGCCGAGAGGACTTCACGTGTCACGGCGTTGGCGTATGTTGCGCCAAGGTCAACGGTGCCGTGCTCGGGTGAGTAAGAAGGTGCAGAGGTGTAGGTGCCGTTGTGGAGGAAGAGCAGGTCAGAGCAGAAGTCAGCACTACCCTTGATGATGTCGTAGCCTACTTCGCGCAGCCATTCTTTATCACGGCAGTAGTCATAGTACTCCCAGATCTGAGCTGCAAGCCAAGGACCGGCAGTGGGGTTGTAGTTCCAGCTCATGTCGGTTGAGTTCAGAGGAGCGGTGAAACCGAAGATGTTGGTAGACACCTCAGCAGTCCAGCCGCGTGCACCGTAGTAAGACTGGGCAGTGCGCTTACCGGGCTCTACAAGACCGCGAACATAGTCAATCAGCGGAGTGAAGCACTCGAGCATGTTGGTGGCAGTTGCAGGCCAGTAGTTCATCTGCAGGTTGATGTTGTTGTGGTAGTCAACACGCCAGGGGCCATCGATATTGTTGTGCCACATACCCTGGAGGTTTGCGGGCATGTTGCCGGCACGCGAGCTGGAGATCAGCAGGTAGCGGCCATACTGGAAGTACATCTGCTCGAGCTCGTGGTCAAGAGTTCCTGCACGATAGTTTGCCAGACGAGTGGGAGTAGGCAGGTTGCTGTATACAGTACCGGGGTTGATTTCGAGAGATGTGCGGTCATAGATATTTGAGTAGTCCTCATAGTGACGTGCATAGAGGTCGTCGAAGCTGCGATCCTTGGCGGCATCGATCCACTCGTTGACATTAGCCACGGGATCCTCGCCGACAAAGGCTGCGGGATCGGTAGTCGAGGGATTGAAGTTCATCTTGTAGTCGGTGTCGGCAGCAAGGATGAAGTCAACATCTGTAGCACCGCTGATGGTGATGTTGCGTGAAGTGGCATTGGGGGTAACAGTGCCTGCGCCGTTGACACGGACATAAACACGCATTGCCCACTCCATATTGTTGCTTGCGAGTTTGCACTTATAGAGCAGACCGCCATCAACTGCCTCAACTGCAGTGACTGTCTGCGGGCAGCTGAAAGAGAATGTGAGGTTCTGAGCACCACCGTCGCTGGTGAAGTTCCATACCATCACATTATCAGGATAAGATGTAAAGTATTTACGACGATAGCTTACAGCACCGCTGTTGAATTGCACCACAATCATCGACTTGTCCATGTTGACAATGCGCTTGTAGTCTGTAATTCCCGACTCGTTGATGCCGGTGTTTACATAAACCTCGCCCATTGTGGTGTAGGTACCGAATTTATCCTTGGTATAGTTGATCTTACCGGCGTAGTTGCTCTGCACAAGGCTGTTGGCCGAGTATGTGCTGCCATTCTTGAGATAGTTGCGGATCTGCTCGAGTGTAGAAGCCGACACAGTCTTATTCATATCCCAGTATGCTGCGGCACCGGTGCCGGGACCACCCTTCCAGAGTGTCTTCTCATTGAGCACAATGCGCTCGCGGCTTACGCCACCAAGCACATTACCGCCGAATGAACCGTTACCCATGGGGAAAGACTTGCGTTCCCAAAGCTGGTCGGGGTTGGTGTCGGTCGACGAGAAGTCGTTGGTGTTCCATACGGCTGTTCCGGCAGTCGACGAGGTGGGGGTATCAAACCACAGCGCGTTGCCTACGGTATAATCAATATCAGTGGTCACAACAAGACCGTTGCCGTCTGTAGCAGTAAACTCTACGTCTTTGCCGTCAACGATGATGCGGTCGATGGTGAGTGATATCACGTCATCCTCAGCAGCATCTTCAGCAACGTCAGCCAGCAGAGAGAAGGTGTTGGCACCTGAGGCGAGTGCTGAGTTGATCTCGAAATCAAGATTATCTGAAGCTGCATCAAGAGCAGTACCTACAGGGGCACCGTTGGTTGAAGTTGAAGTCTTGTAAACCCAGCGGAGGTTCTTCAGGTCAGATGTAGAAGTACCGGTGTATGTAGCCTTGATCGACTCTATTGTCTTAGGATTGATCGATCCGCTTGTCTGGAATACGACGTTGGCAAGCGTAACACCCTTTGAACCGGCACTTGTCTTGCCGGTGACAGTTGTAGATGCCACAGACTGAATCTCCATGTCAGAGGGAGTTTCTATCTTGATGAGCATATCATAGCTGATACCGTTGCGGATGCGGTTGGCGCCGGTTGTAAACAGGGTTTTCTGCCACTCGGTACTGTTATTTGCGGGCTCATAGAAAACGACACGCATGCGATAGGTGCCGGCGGGCTGATTTGCAGGGATGGTGACAGTGCGGGTTGCGCCATCTCCAAGAATATCTCCATAAGGCACAGTGGTCCAGCCACGGTCTGAAATTTCATTAGCATCAGTGAAGGTGCCGTTGCCATTCCAGTCTACGAAATAAGCTTCCTGCACCCAGTTAATCTCAGCCTTGTTTGAAGCGATAGCTTCGGTCCAGCCATGATATGTAATGGTGAAAGATCTTGTGCCGTGCTCTACAACGATTGGATTGGCAGTCTTGTCGATTGTTGCACCTGACGTAGTATATGTGCCGGGAGTAACATTAAATGCAGTGTAAGGCAGATCGGCCTGTGTAGCGCAGTTGAATACGGTAGGGGTGAGAGTTCCTGCCGTTGTCACACTCTTGAGGTAACGATTCTGCTGACTGAGATTACCTGTAAAGGTGCGGCTCATCGTCGGATAAGTAAGATTGGTGAACTCACCTATAAGGCTTAAATCCTCGGTGTTGTTGATAGTGAGAGGATTCAATGTAGAATAGGTTGTATTGTCGGCTTCATTGACCCACTTTGAGAACGAATAGCCGACAGCAGGAGTTGCCTTGATAACTACAGCGCCTGATTTTGTGATTGTCAGCGCGTCAGTACCTTCAATAGAAACAGATCCCTTAGACGCGTCGCTTGACTTGACGGTAATTGTGCGCTCTGCAGGATCCTCGATTGTGATGGTGAACTCTGCTGCACATCCACCGTCTTTACCCATAGATGTGGCACCGCAGGGCGAGAGATTAGCCCAGTCTACTTTAAACAGAGCCTTGTAATCACCTGCGGGGAGATCAGCTGGAAGTGTGAATGCAGGCATACCCTCGGCTGAAACACCACTGGCATAGTCTACATTCTGTCCGAGACTATTCTTACCGGTCTTGCTTGCACTTGCTTCATAATATGTATACGACACGAGTTCACCGCCGGTGGTGCCATCGACATTGAGAACTGTGTTATATTCTCCGTCTCCGTCATAGTCGACAAAAAGATAGCCGTGCATCCATGAACCTGTCCATGACAGGGCACTGAAAGAGAGAGATACTCCGGGGAGTGTAGTTAAGGCGTAGTCAGTGCAGTCATAATACAGCGACGCACCGTTACCCTTCTGATTCACTGGCACCGTCACTGAATTAGTGCCATCAGTCAGCTCAAAGGAGTTCAGCAGTCGATCCACATCCTGGCGCGTGTATGTGCCGTAATTACATGCGGCCTGCGCTATCTGCGTCGACATTACCGATCCCAGTGCTAACCCGAGAAAGATAGTACTTAGTCTTTTCATTGCAGAAAAAAATTGGTTTGAAATTAAGGTATATATAATTGATTGTTTGAACTAATAACGCAAATATACGACTATTATTTGATTTTCAAGCCCTTTAGAGGACTGTTTTTCATTCGATGTTTTTTGAGGAGTGATTGTTTTTTTAAGAGATTAATACCAGTTAATACCATTAGATCGGGATGACCTCTTGTCATATTTAAGGTCGGAGAGTAGCGACGACTTGACCGAAATGTGGAAATTATAGCTCTTGTAGGGCCCTACAGGCACAAACGAGGCTGTCATCGTGAAACAGTGTAGGTCGCGCGATATATTACAGTTCATATAAGCAAGCTTGTGTGTGTCGAAATTATACGACGCTGAGAAAGAGAATGCCCAGTTTTTGGTAGGCCGTATGTTGCCCGAGAAGCTTAAGTTCTGCGTGATACGACCGTTATACTCAAGTTTCTTGTAGTTAAACGATCCATATCCATAGTTCACCGAATAGTTCACCGACAGACTCCATGGACACTCCCACTTCACATATCCTTCATCGGTGAGCTCAAGATCAGAGTCGCCATGGTCATGCCCGTCTACATCATCATCATTGCCATAAGGGTCTCGGCTGCGTGTAGCTTCAGCACGCTCTTGGGGCGTTTCTTTTTTCTTTTTGTCGCTCTTTTTCTTGAACGTGTTGTTATTGAAAGTGTAAGAGAACGACGTTCCCGTAGACGACAGACGGCCTAAGCCCTTGCCCGCACGCCAGCGTGGAATATTGACACGCACAGGATTGCCGGCTGCATTGAGCTGATAGGTATAGACGTCCCAGGTTGCCGACAGGTTGAGGTTAAAGTTTTTCACCAACCGCAGCATCAGCGAGGTGTTGATATTAGACCAATTGAGTGAGTCGGCGGCAAAGTTATAGCTCTGGCTCACTGTGAAGTTCTCGATCAGCGATATTTTCTTCTCACCGATGGAGTCGTTATCATCGCGCACCTTCATTTCAAGGTTATTGGCAATCGACCACGACAAAGTTCCCGACTTTCCTACTCCCGGCACACCATAAAGAGCGTTGGGGAAGCGTGAATACTGGCGGGTCTGCATCACGCCCTGTGCATCAGGATACTGATATGTGCCATAATAGCCGAAGAAACTCGACCCGAAGTCGGGCGCACCCGAAAACGACAGTGTCGGCGTAATCACATGGCGAATCATCTTGACCTTATCACCAAGGAAGCGGGCAGGCTTCCAGAAGCCATAAATTTTTGTATCCATTGACACCGACGCACTGAAGTCCCACACGTTGTAGAAGTTATAAGACGTGTCGGCAACCTCAGCCGAGAGATTGGGATCCCACTGCCGACGCACCTTCTGAGTATACATACGGTCGGTGAAATTGACCGACGGAGTGACGTTGAAGTACTTGAAGAGGTTAAACGTAGCCGAGACAGGTATGCTGTGGCGGAAACCGTTGCGCCAGTCTTTTATCAGGCTCTTCTTGAAAAAGACATCTTGCTTTGAGGTGAGCGAGTTCTGGAATTGACCCGAGTAGCTCATGCGAATCTTTTCATACCACTTTTCATCGCCAACTGCACGTTTGCGCTTAAAGGGATATGTCTGGCTCATGGTGAGTGTGAAGTTGGGGAAAGACACTGCCAGAGTGGAGTCTTGTGAGCGCTGGCTCACATTCATCGTTGTTGATAGCGACCACTTCGAGCGTGGGAAGCGGTAGGTCATGTTGATTGTGGAGCTCTTTGTATTCTCTGTGAACGCCTGCGAATAATACGAGCTAAGGTCATTGCGGCTATAACCGCTCGTGGTGAAGTTGACCGAAGCACTCAGAGTCATGTTGGGATTATTCTTGGCATCCTGAGTATGGCTCCACAGAATCTGGAAGTTGGTCTGTCGGGCATAGTCCGGCGAGCCCTTCTCTCCAGTGACTGTGTTGAGGTAGGAGATATTGAAGTTGCCTGAAAATTTATATCGCTTCACGTATGTCGACTGCGCACGCAGGCCCCATGACCCCTTGGTGTAAATCTCACCGGTGAGAGCAAGGTCGATATTATCGTTTATGGCAAAGTAATAACCGCCGTCGCTGAGGTAGAATCCTCTCTGATAGTCATCACCGAAAGTAGGCACGATCACACCCGACGAATAGCGCTCGTTGAAGGGGAAGAAGCCGAATGGCACAGCCAACGGCAGCGGCAGACCTGCAAGCACCATATATGCCGGACCGGTTATGACATCTTTGCCGGGGCGCATCTTTGCCTTGGTGAGCTGCAGCCAGAAGTGCGGATCATCGTGCTTGTCGCAGGTTGTATAGCGCACTTGCTTCATGTAGTAGATATCCTCGTCTGTTTTCTTGGTGGTGCCGCCGGTGATGAAGCCCTCGCCTTGCTGGGTGATGACATCGGTGATGAAACCCTTGCCTGTGTCGAAGTTATAGCGCATGGTGCGTGTCTCATACTTAGTGTCTCCCTCAGTGAAAACCGGTGTGCCTTCAAGCTCACCGATCGAGTCGGGGCGCCCTTGAGCAAAGACAGTATTGCCATTGAGGTCTACGTCGAGTTGCGCCGCATCAAGGCGCATATTGTCGTATGTAACAACGGCATTACCATACATGTAGGCACTGTCGCGGCGCACAAGTATAAGCGAGTCGCTCGACGAGAAAGTGACCACATGGTCAAGGTCGACCTTGCGGCGCACTATACGCGACTTCGGAGGGCGATATTCATCTGCATAGACTGCCGAGTCGGCAGCATGCATAGTCAAGGAATCAATCGTAGACATGACCGTCGAATCGACCCGAAGCACATCGGCATCATCAATTGCGAGTCGGTCATCTATCGCAGCAAACTCCTCATCGGCAAGCGATAGCGACGAGTCCGGCAGTATCTCTGCATTATCTGCTCCCATGAGCCACAGCGAGTCATGCACACCTGAAGACACCGCTGCACGAGCATTGCCCGCAGCCATCTGGCCACGGCGCGCACTACCACACGACGCCAATGCCGACGCCAGTGTCAGTGTAAGTGCCAGTGTGAATATATATAGTGCCGAATTCTTCAAGCTTGCAAAGAAACATGTGAGTTTCCGATTGGAAAGGCAAAGATACGCAAAATATTTGATTTCACCGCCTGTAGCGGCTTGCTTTTCTGTGGTTAATTGCGTAACTTTGCGTGTCGACAACTCTAAATCAACGCCCCGTCAATGGAAGACTTAACCACAACCGAGCTCCCCGAGGAGCAATCTGCGCAAGACAACAACTATGAAGGCTTGACCCACCTTGAGTGGAACGAGCACATACGTCTGCGCCCCGGCATGTATATAGGCAAGTTGGGCGACGGCACTAACGCCGACGACGGCATATACGTGCTGCTCAAGGAAACTATAGATAACTCCATCGACGAGTTCACCATGGGCTTCGGCAACAAAATTATCGTCGATGTCACACCCGTCACTGTCACCGTGCGCGACTACGGCCGTGGCATACCCCTCGACGATGTGGTTGATGCCGTGTCGAGAATGAACACTGGCGCAAAATACGACAACAAGGCGTTCAAAAAATCTGTCGGACTCAACGGCGTGGGTCTCAAGGCAGTGAATGCTCTCAGCAGCGACTTCGAGGTGCGCAGCGTGCGCAACGGCCGCATGAAGATGGCTCGCTTCTGCGGTGGCGAGGCAGTGATGCTCTCTGACATCGTTGACACCGACGAGCCAAACGGCACTTTCGTGCAGTTTACTCCCGACAATTCGCTTTTCAAGGGCTATGCCTACGACCCCGAACACGTGTTGAGTCTCCTCAAAAATTATATCTACCTCAACACCGGTCTGTCAATCATATACAATGGCAAGCGCATGCAGTCGCGTGGAGGCCTACTCGACCTGCTGAAAGACAACATGTCGTCTGGAGCTGCTCTTTATGACCCAATTTACATGCGCGGCGATGACATAGAGATTGCTTTCACTCATGCAAAGCAGTATGGTGAGGAATACTATACATTTGTCAACGGACAACACACCACCCAGGGCGGCACTCATCTCACCGCCTTCAAAGACGCCGTGGTGCGCACGATCAAAGACTACTTCGGCAAGAACTTCGAGCCATCAGACATCCGCAACGGCATGGTCGCCGCTGTGTCGGTCAAGGTTGAAGACCCCATCTTTGAGTCGCAGACCAAGACAAAACTTGGGTCGCGCGACATGGGCCCCGACGGACCGACCGTTGCAAAATTCATAGGCGACTTCCTCAAACGCGAGCTCGACAACTTCCTCCACCGCAACGCCGACACTGTGGCAAAAGCCATGCTCGAGAAAATACAGAAAAACGAGCAGGAGCGCAAGGCCATATCTGGCGTGGCAAAGATTGCCCGCGAAAAAGCTAAGAAAGTAAGCATCAACAACAAAAAACTATTCGATTGCCGGGTGCACCTGAGCGATGCACGCGGCGACGAGAATCTCAAGGAGGCTTCATCGCTGTTCATCACCGAGGGCGACTCGGCGACCGGCAGCATCACAAAAATACGCGACGTCAACACACAGGCAGTGTTCTCTCTGCGTGGCAAACCCCTCAACACCTACGGACTCACCCGCAAAGTCGTCTACACCAACGACGAGTTCAATCTGCTTCAGGCAGCTCTCAACATCGAGGAGAGCATCGACAATCTGCGCTATAACAACGTCATAATTGCCACCGATGCCGATGTCGACGGCATGCACATACGCCTGTTGCTCATCACATTCTTCCTGCAGTTCTTCCCCGAACTCATCAAGCAGGGACATGTCTATGTTCTGCAGACCCCTCTCTTCCGCGTGCGCAACAAGCTCACCGCAAAGCGTGCAGGCAAACGCCGCAAAGACACCGTCGACGAAACATACTACTGCTACAACGATCAGGAGCGACTCGACGCCATCGAGCGTCTGGGTGCCAACGCCGAAATCACACGATTCAAAGGTCTGGGCGAAATCTCGCCCGATGAGTTCCGTGAGTTCATCGGCGAAAACATGCGCCTCGACCGCGTGACGCTCAAGAAAGAAGACGAGGTGGCCGAGTTGCTGGAGTTCTACATGGGCAAAAACGCCATGGAGCGCCAGAATTTCATAATCGACAATCTGGTAATAGAAGATGACTCAGAGATCTCATAAACCGCGCATAGCAATCTTTGCCGGGTCGTTTGACCCCTACACTCTCGGCCACCACTCTATCGTAGAGCGCGGATTGCAGTTATTTGACTCCATTATCATTGCAATTGGCATGAACATCGACAAGGCTGCTGCCGGCGATATCGACGCTCGCGTAGCAAGCATCGCCCGTGTATACGCCGACGAGCCCAGGGTGAGCGTGACCGCCTACGCATCACTCACCGTTGATCTTGCCGCCGACACCGGAGCCGAATTTCTGCTGCGCGGAGCCCGATCTGTCAAAGACTTTGAATATGAGCGCACTTTGGCCGACGTCAACCGACGCATCGGCGGCATAGAGACTGTGATTTTGCCGGCTTTGCCCGAGCTCGAGTGGCTGTCATCGACAGTGCTGCGCGACATGGCGGCTCATGGCCGGGACATCTCGCCATACATTCCCTGATAATACGCCATCACTCCGCCACGCCTACGCAAACGGATCGCGATATCGCCCGGTGAGTTGGCGCAGATAATAGACGACAAAGGCCATATCGTCAATAAAATAGCGGCGGAACAGGCGGCGCGGCTCGCGCATGAATCGGTATAGCCACTCCATGCCCAGGCGCTGCCACACACGGGGTGCGCGCCGCAGATTGCCGGCCTCGAAGTCTATCGTAGCCCCGAGCGCCATCCACAGATCCACATCAGGCATTTTGTCTTTCCAACGGTCTATCCACTTCTCCTGCTTTGGTGCGCCAACGCCCACAAGCACCACATTGGCTCCTGAAGCATTGATGATGTCGCATATATCTCTACACTCAGCCTCGTTTTTTTCAAATCCATACGACGGCGAGTGCGCTCCAACAACTATACGGCGCCCAACAGCTTCATTTATGCGCTCCATGGCTTTGGCCGCAACTCCCTTGGCGGCACCGAGCAGAAAGATGCGGCACCCGGTGTCATTGCGGTGATGCATGTAATAGCGGGTGAAGAAACTGCTGCCGGGAATGGCCTCACGTATCGGTCGACGGCTCACACGGCTCATCAGTTGCAGCACACGGCTGTCACACACCACCCACTCGGCCCGGTGATAGATGTCATAAAGTTCACGATCGCGCTGCAGCTTGACAAGGTGATCAAGATTAGGCGTGACAAGCACACCGCGGTCGAGTCGGTCGAGCAACTCGTCGGCTGTAATGTCAAGCACATCTATGTTGAGGATGCGTATTTTATCGGAGTTTTGCGGATTCATCTATATATAAAACATCGCAAGGGCAAAAAAATTGCCCGTGACATAGATTTTTCGTAAGTTTGCTATCAGATATGAACCGATGGCTCAAACCGGCACGTGTGATTGTGTCGATAATATGCATAATCCTGTTCACCGCTACACTTGTAGGGCTGTTGCCCTCGGCCGTGGGCGGCGCTCTCATGGAGATTCAGCTGATGCACCTTGTTATTGCCGGTGCAGCCGGCTGGGTACTTCTGTGGCTTGCCGTGACTCTGTTGCTGGGGCGCATATATTGTTCCACAGTATGCCCCATGGGCACTCTGATTGATATTGCCGCACGTGTGCTGCGGCGAGGCCGCCCCTATCGTTTTGTTGCTGGGAGCAACGTGCTCCGCTACAGCATTGCCGCTTGCGTGCTTGTCTGTATCGCTTTGCCGGTGAGAATAGTGCCGGTGCTTATAGACCCTGACTCGGCATATACGGTCATGGTCTGGGAATTGCTGCGACCGGCTGTAGTTTGGAGCAAAGAGATGCTCGGTGCTCCTCCGGTGTATGTTGCAGCCGCTACATCTCTGGGACTCTCGGCTGCAATCATTCTGCTTGTCATGGTCGGCATCTTTGCCCGTCTGGGTGGCCGCATTCCTTGCAACACAGTTTGTCCGGCCGGAGCCATCTTGTCGCTTGCATCGCGGCGTGCCCTCTGGCACTTCGATATAAACACCGATGTGTGCACCCACTGCCGCTTGTGCGAAGACGTCTGCAAAGCCCAGTGCCTTGACTCTGAGATAGGCACTGTAGACATGTCGCGCTGCGTGGTGTGCTTCAACTGCACCGACGTCTGCCCCGATAAAGCCATATCCTACACCACACGCCGCCATCAGTTGGCAACACCTATGATGCGCGGCATAAAAGGCATGTCGGCCTCCGACTCACAAGTTGCCGGCACGTCGCCACAATCAGAAAATACCTACTCCAATGAAACAATATCTGCAACTTCTCCAACACATAATTGACAATGGTGTTGATCGCTCTGACCGCACAGGCACTGGCACACGCAGTGTCTTCGGCTACCAGATGCGCTTTGATCTCTCCGAAGGGTTCCCCCTGCTCACTACAAAAAAACTGCACCTGAAGTCCATCATATATGAACTGCTGTGGTTTTTGCGCGGAGACACCAATGTGCATTATCTGCAGGAGCATGGTGTGAGAATATGGAATGAATGGGCTGACGCCGACGGCAATCTCGGTCCGGTCTATGGTCACCAGTGGCGGTCATGGCCCGACGGTCATGGCGGCACTATCGATCAGATCACAAAGGTCGTGGAGCAGATAAAGCACAATCCCGACTCGCGCCGCCTGATTGTGAGTGCCTGGAATGTGGCCGACGTCGACAACATGGCTCTGCCACCCTGCCACACGATGTTTCAGTTCTACGTGTCTGACGGGCGCCTGAGCCTGCAACTATATCAGCGAAGCGGCGATGTCTTTCTCGGCGTACCTTTCAACATAGCCTCGTATGCACTTCTGCTGATGATGGTTGCGCAGGTGTGCGGCCTTAAACCGGGCGAGTTTGTCCACACTCTGGGCGACGCACATATTTATCACAACCACATCGAGCAGGTGCACCAACAGCTCGGCCGCACACCCAGGTCGCTGCCGAAGATGCACATCAATCCCGATGTCAAGGATATATTCGGCTTCGACTACGAAGATTTTACCCTCACTGATTACGACCCTCTGCCACACATAAAGGGTGTAGTGGCAGTCTGACTAATTACACCGCAAACTCATGGCAACAATATCTCAGATTGTAGCAATCACCCGCGACGGCGCAATAGGCCGCGGTGGCGATCTCATATATCATATTAGCGGCGACCTGCGCCGGTTTAAGGCTGTCACCATGGGGCACCCGGTCATCATGGGGCGCAAGACCTATGAGTCTCTCCCCTCGGGCGCCCTTCCCGGCCGGCGCAACATGGTAGTGTCGCGCAATAGCAGCTACACCGCTCCCGACGCTGAAGTTTTTGAGTCGGTAGAGGCAGCCATAGCGGCGCTTGACAACGACGACGAAGCCTTCATCATCGGTGGTGGCCAGCTATATGCCGCCACCTTACCGCTCGCCTCAAAATTATATCTCACCGTGATAGACGCCGACGCACCTGCCGACGCCGACACTTTCTTCCCGGCGATTGACTCCGCCGACTGGCACACCATTGAATCAAGCGAAGACCACACCGATCCACGCTCAGGCGTTGCCTACAGATTCATTTGCCTATCTCGGAATTAAGCGCTAACTTTGCATCACAATGCCCCGATAGTTCAACGGATAGAATAGAAGTTTCCTAAACTTTAGATAGGAGTTC
>CAZAME010000004.1:0-50409 GCA_964486445.1 uncultured Bacteroides sp.
ACCACCCGTCACCATATATATTTCATCATCGTCTCAGCGTGCAGACCCGGTTTAACGACTACGATATACTCGGCCATCTTAACAACACGGTATATCTCGAGCTCGCCGACCTTGGAAAAACAGCCTACTTCACATCTGCTGCACCCGAGTTGTGGAACACAAAAAAGATCGGCATGGTCATCGTGTCGATCCACTGCGACTACTTTTCGCCGGCGCTACCCGGCGAGGCGCTCGACGTTCTTACAGCCGTAGAAAGCATTGGCAACAAATCATTTGTGCTTGAGCAACGCATAGTGTGCCCCACTCAGGCCGACAAACTCAAATGCTCGGTGCGCACCGTGATGGTGCACATCGACCCACTAACAATGCGCAGCGTCGAAGTCCCCCCCACCTGGCGCAACGCCCTCGAAACCTTCGAACAACGCCCCCTATAATCCCCCACATAAACCTAAATCACCACAAATAATCAAGACCTAATGTAAAAAAACAACAAGAGAGACAACGTTCACCCACGATGCCTCTCTTGCTGATTTATTATTATCTTTCTATTACTTAAATACTGCTTTGAGCAAAGCGGGGATGCGGTCGGCATACTTGCCTTCGAGGATTGATTTAGCCTTGGCCGGATTGGCCATAAGTCCACCGTATCCGTTCTCAAAACATGCTGCATAGCGCTTGGCGGCCGACTCGGTGAGTTGCGACTGCGCGGCAGCCTTGCGATACCAGTCAACAGCCTCTGCATAGTTCTGCTCTACTTCTCGACCCTCATAATACATGTCGGCCAGATAGCACTGAGCGCGGGCATACCCGGCATCAGCAGCGGCAGTGATGTATTTTATTGCTTCCTTTGCGTCAGGAGCCACGCCGGTTGCGCCTGTCTCATAAATCCGGCCCAACTCAAACATCGCCACCGGATCGGTCTTTACAGCATCTTTTAGCAACTTCACAGCCTTCTTTGCATTGCCTGCCGGGTTTGCCTTGTCGGCCATAATAAGCCCTTCGAGAGTCTTGGCCGCTACATTCTTCGTCTTGGCAAGAATCTTGATCTCGGCGAGAGCCTGCGTGAAATCGCGTCGGTTGACAAACAGATCCACGGCCTTGGCGTAGGTGTAGAAGGGAGTGCCTACAATGCTTTCCTTCTCATCAGGCTTAAACATAGCAGCAACGCGTCGCCCATAACCATTGTCGGCACACTTTGCCAGCCACACAAGAGCCTGTTCATAATTTACAGGCAGACCTTTGCCCTCGGCGTATGCCTTTGACACATCAAACTGAGCTTTGGCAAAACCATTCTGTGCTGATTTCAGAATCCATTCGTATGCCTGGTTGTCATTGGCAGTAACACCAGTGCCATCGAGGTAACATTCGCCGACTGCATACTGAGCTGCGGGGAAACTCTCGCGGGCCGCCTTGAGCAGATAGTTGAAACCTTGCTCCACATCACTCTCAACACCCTTGCCATTTATCAGCAGCTTACCGTAGTAATATGTAGCAGGAATATTGCCTTTGTCACAACCTATTTTAAGCCACTTTGCGGCAGCCGCATCATCGCCTGCATTAAGGAAACGAAGCCCCACTTTTTCCAAGGCTTCAGCACTGCCTTTTTCTGCTGCTATTTCAAGATACTTCGCACTTTTGGCTAAATCTCTCTTTGTGCCGAGAGCTGCGTCATAACACTCGGCGCACAACATAGCCGACAGAGGGTTGCCTCCGGTGGCAAGCTTCTCCTGCTGCTCAAGCAGAGCAGTGTTACCCTTCTCTATTGAGCGCTTATAAAGTTTTGTCGCCATCAGCGAGTCGGCATCGACGCCCTTGCCAAATTGATAGCACAGGCCGAGATTGCCTACGGCCACGACACTGCCATTTTTTGCCGCACGGCCCCACCACTTGAAAGCGTTGCTATAGTTTTGCTCAAGATTTTCACCGGAGTAATACCATGAACCCACGATATTCTCGCAGCGAGCATCGCCGCCGTTGGCTTGCTTTATTACCGAGTTAATACTATCCTGGCTAATGCCCTCTCCATTAGCGCCAATTGCCGGCATACTTGCGGCAACGCCAAGAGTAAGAGCCAAAATCCACTTTTTCATATCAGGTGTGATTATAGGTATATATCTATAATTAAACTTCTTATACAATATCTATATCGTCGATTGTAGTGAACTCATCGGCGTCTTCCTCTAAACCGCCGTCATAAGCCATGCCGTCGATGTCATCTACGATGGGCATCACTTCTTCTACTTCCAGAGGACTATCAATATTCTCTTCAAGAATCATTGCGATATCCTCGCCTGAAACATCCTCAACATCAACAAGAGGCTCAACAATTTCGTTTATCTCGCCCATCACATCGCCTTCTGCAATTTCTTCGGGTTCAGCAACTTCTGTAGCGTTATCCGATGCCACCTGACCGGCAGCCTCGTTGAAATTATCAAGCTGCTCCTGCGAAGGCTCAATCTCCTCCTCTACTACGCGCGGTTTGGGTGTCACCTTGGGGCGCACGAGCTCTACTGTAGAGTCTGCAATCGCATCGCTCACCTGCTCAGGATCAATAATTGCTTCATCCGCAAGACTCATAGCAGCCTCAGCACCCAGGGCTGTTGCTCCACCGGCTACAGCCGCACCTGCAGCCAATGCCGCAGCCGAAGCCTTCTTGCCTGCATTGTTTTTCTTTTTATTGACTGTCTCAACTTCGTTGACTTCAAAATCAAATTCTTCTTTTTTGTTTTCAGTTTCCATAGTGTGTGTGGTGAGAGAGGTATTATTAAGTTGACTTATTATTTTATTACTTAGAAGTTTCCTTGACAAAGACAAGCTCGGTTTTGCCCATCGTGATGCGATCGTTGAAGTTCAGATACACGCTTTCGCCTGCGCGGTAGCGTTTACCGTTGACCATCACAGGGTTGGCAGCCTTGAGCACAGTGAGTGGATAGAAAAATTCACCTCCGCTGTTCACGACCTCTATTTGCACCGATCGACGGCTCACTGTGGTGTCGCCGTTGAGTGGGATATCGGGCTGACACTCAGGGTCTGCGCGCCCTATGCAGTAAGAGCCCTCGACGATGGGAAAATCAGTCTTTATGTCGGGCAACAGGCGTCGCTTGGTGAAAACCCGCAGCACTGCATTGATCTTCGGGGCATTGTCATCTTTGAAATCGTCAAACATGTCGGCCACATCTACCTCATCAACTCCTTGAGTCGGTGGCAATGGCCTATCGACCACGAGCGTCACAGGGCCTTTACAACGCGGACATGCCGACTTTAGCAAGTTGCGCCCTTTAGCTGCAATTCCCATAGCCTGCGCCGCGCAGTGCGGACACATAAACTTATAGATATCATCAGCCGTAGGCTCCATGGTGACTGTGCGCTCCTGCGCCCCCGAATTGTCGGTTACACCCCCTGCCGACGACTTATCCTGATACTTTATCTGGAAAGGTTGCTTGCATGCCGGACATGTCACTCTCACTGCACCCGGTTTCTCGGGCTTATACATCTTAAAGCGCTTATGGCAGTCGGGATTCGGGCAGGTCACTTCTATCACCGCTCTTGGGATTGCTCCTGCGCTATCAGTCTGCTGCTCCATTGTCTAAGAAATTGATTAAAGTTTGAGGAGAGAGAAGAATCTGTGTTATTGCATTTATGCCAACGTGACATCAATGATGTCATCGGCAAAGTCATCATCAACCAGAGTGTGGTCGACCTCGTCGTTCTGTGCAAGATAATTTACCTCAGGATTGAGCTGCAGCTCTACATCATCTACTGTATATCCCGGGGCTTCGGCTACATTGACATAACCCTCATCAGTGAGCACGGCCAGATTGTCGAAAACACCGTCGCTGTCAACATCGACCATAATACCTTCAAATCCGTCTTCAAGATGGAAGGCTGCTGCCATGAGTTCCTCGCCATCCACGGTGTAAATGGTGCCGAGTTCGTCAAATGTCACCACCTGGGCCATGTCTACATCGCGCGGGTCAAGCTCCTCTCCCGATATAATCGCTGCTATATCAGGGTCTTCGTCTATCTCCTCGGGAGTGACTACCTGAGTGTCGCCGGGATTCGCCGGCGTGGGATTAGGAGATGGTTCAACTACATTGTCCTCTACTATAGGATCGGGAGTGACAATATCCTCTGGCTCGGGTTGAACAGGCATCTCCGGTCTAACCGCAGGGTTCTGCTCAGGGATAGTGTCGGCCGCTACACCTGCGCCCGATGCAAGCTCCATGCTTTCTGTGTCGAAAGCTTCTGCATTTTCCACATCGCGGCCGTCGAATATATTACCGGCGGCTGCACCAAGACCTACACCGGCAACACCTGCACCGGCCATAACACCGGCCTTGGCTGCAACACCCGACATGGCTTTTTTGTCTTTCTTTTCTGAGGGAGAAGGGGTGAAAACGTCAGTTTCCATTGTGTCTATATATTAATTGGTTTAAAGATTTGCTTGTCTGTAATTGGTTGAGAATTTCTACGATGCAAATATAGCGCTCATCCAAGTTCAGTTGCAAGCAATCTTCGACTTCTTGTCTGAACACCGGCGATTTATTGACGAATCGCTTAGTTTTTGTCTTTCTTCGCCTCCCAGCGTGCGAGCACAGTGTCGTGCATTTCTTTGGGAGCTATCAGCACCGGATGCTGTCCCTTGTCTGAGCGGCGCACTACATCGGCGTGGATATACTTGAATAATTCTATTACCGACACCTTCCGATCGTGGTTATAGTCGCTCTTGCCGCGCAGTCCCTTGAGAAGGGCCTGAGTAAAATAGCCCTGACCTACCCATGGAGCTTCGCGCGACTTCTCATCTGCTCTACATGACAGCAGATATACATGGCCATTGCGCGCCTTGAGCGGGTTTGAATTTTTTTGTGCATCTGCTGCCGCGGTTGCCATAGAGCCTGCAAAGCACGCATCAATCATGCAAATCACCTCATCGGCCTCGCTCGACGAGAAGATATTGACCAGATCCGAGAAAAACAGAGGTTTCAGATCACTTGTCAGCAAAAAGCCATCATCGCCATGACCGCTGAAGAAAAACACTATGCGGTCGCCTTTTTGAGCTCTGTTTGCTATAGCGCGCAACTTCTCGAGAATATTGTCGCGGTTGGCAAATTTACTTGTTAAAGTCGTCACGTCACGTGTCTGTGTCAGCAACAGGTCGCGCACAGCCTTGGCGTCTTTGGCCGCCTGAGGCAAATTGGCTTCTTCAACATCGTATGTCGACACTCCTGTCACAAGAGCAAAGGTGCGTGCATCTGCCGATAGCGCTGCGACGGCAATCACAGCAATAATTAATAATGATCTAAGGTATCTCATAAGAATGTGATTTTTACTTTGTTGGTTTTATAATAAGATTAAGCCATAGCGACTACATGGCTCTGCATGCTGAGCACCGCAGATTTATGACATCGTGCTCCGACAGCGGCCGACCGCACGACGGACAAACCACAAGTTTCTGTCGCAACTGCCGGATAGCCTTGAGCTTATGCGGATCTTTGAAGAACATCTGCCCTACCACCAGACCGGGCGCCATAATGGCAAGTCTGATTGCTATCATTCCCACCTGCGTGCCACCCGGAATAAGAAAACTCAGCGCAAAACCGGCAAGCGGCGCCCACTTCGCAATCTTTGAGTGTTTCAGGTTAAGGGCCTCGCGCTCTTCTTCGGCTGTTTTGAGCTTGCCGTGAAGGTGCTTCATATATTGAAACTCGTATGCAAACACATTTGGCTTCGCCGGATCGTTGAGCACACGGTGAGCCATAAACGTATAGCTGTTGGGCCCTTGTGGACCAAGTCGTATCATATCGGTCGGCTTGATCTCACAGGCTCGCACTCTCTTATAGTCGCCCTGGTCGTTACGCAGATATACGCCGGTGCCTTCGCGTGGATTCTTAAGGTCGCGCAGACGCCATACCTTGGTGTTTTCATCAACATCAATGCTCACATGCTCGCCATGGACCTTGGTGAAGGTCTGCGGTATCTCGAAGGGCTGATTACCGCTGCGGCCTACAATAAACGTTGGCATATTGATTTCTCGTTTATTATTTTGCGGCAGCCCCTGTCAGTGCAGTGTATGACTCTGAGATCTTGCGCTTATAAAGTTTAAGCAACTCCTTTGGCACAGAGAGGGCATAATTGTTGTGTCCTCGGTCGCTCAATAGCAATTTCTGCTTGGGAATACTTATCGAACAAAGATACATCTGATTGATGATCAGCGAGCGGCCCAGACGCACAAATGCTCCGGGGAGATTCTTTGGCAAAGCCGGCCGCAGCATATTCTCTATCACCGACAGCCCCATAGTGAGGAGCACCTCCTGGCCGCCGATATATGTGAGACGTGTGTAATTGCCCTCGGCCTGCAGAAAGGCTATCTTTTCCACATCTATCAGCAGAAGCTCGTCGCGCGAGTTAAGGCAAAGTGTAGACATAAAGGTTATTTGAATAAAAAAATGAATATGTTCCTTATGAAAAGCAAATATAACGCTTTTTATTCAGAAATTACATATTTACAGCCATCTTTTTTAAAAACACTATCTTGAAAACAAAGCAAACGGCCTCCCGGTGATCGGGAAGCCGCCTGTTTGTCATAGATTAGCTCTTACTCGGCAATGATATTTCCCCAGAACCATTCGCCCCACACGAATGATTTCTTAAATTCAGACAAGGCCGACTCAGGAACGTAAACCTTTACACTATATGGCGTTATATTATCAGTATCTCGGTCTTGACAATAACCAAAAGGAGTAAACCACACATCGCTATAGCAGGCATCATAATATTCCGGTGCATCGTCGAGATAGCGCGGTCCCTCAGCGATATACGGATCTGTAAACTTCACATAAAGTGTCTCCAGGCCTTTCAAATTTGCCAAAGCATATTTCCCTATCGACTCAAGAGATGCAGGAAGCGTCAGTGTTTTGATTTTAGGGTTACATTGAAGTGATGATTCTCCCAGTTTTTTCAATGTACTTGGTAAGTCAAGCTTCTCTATCTTAGATACTCCATAAATAGCATTATCGCCTATTTCCTCCAAGCCCTCTGCAAGCTTAAGATCCTTAAGACCAGCAAGACTGAAAAATGCGTCAGGCATTACCTTATTGTCAAAGTTGACAACAAGATCTCCATTCCCGGCTCTCATGAAGCATTGTGCTCCAAGTTGCATATCGCTCGATATATTTATCTTGCCACCAAGCATAAATGCATCACAAAAACTTCTCCCGCCAAGATGTTTTACCTCAGGCATTTCAATCACTGTAAGCAAGGAATTAGCAAATGCAAAAGCTCCTATCTCCATCCCTTTTGGCAACTTTATGCGGAAAAGAGGAAGATACGCCGGACAAAGTATATCATCTTTCGGATATTCATACAGCAAAAATGCTTCTTCCGGAATAGTATTATCCAGTATTTGTGCATTCGACAAATCCACGCTACGCAGATTTCCCATTGCCACACAGCGCTTTATATATGTCAGATCATCTCCATTTATTGGGCCTGAAACAATAAGCTCGTCTATATCAAGTGCTTTAGAACCGATAACCGTTTTGAGTTGGCCATAATCTTTAGTCTTAACAGTCAGGGGATGTATAAAAGGTTCTGCCGATTCTGCCTTAAGCATAGCCTTGGTCTCGTCGTTTAGTTCCACTCGTTTTCCATACCATACCACATCAGTAGGAAAAACAAATCTATAGTCCCGAGCTGCGATAGCAGTAGGCCGCTCATAATGTTCATCCCAATCCGGATCCCATTGGCTGTACGTCGGCTCCGACGAATCACAGGATACATACAACAGCGACATTAAAAATGTTGCGACAATGACAATGATGTTTTGGTGTATTTGTTTCATGAAATTGGATTTACTATGGTTCTGCCTGCAAATATACAGTTTTTTTAGAAATTACTAATAAATTATATTTATACGCCGATTTTTATGGCTTATTGTCTACATATTCCAAAATTGAAACTATAACATTGCAACCTAATGCCGCCAGTTCTGACATGTAAGCTCGAAGAATCGGAATTCTACAAAAAAAATCCTCCGAATGGAGGATTTAATGGTTTGTGATTTCTTGTTAATGAACGGCAAGAAACTGTTGCCCAATCTTATGCAGACCATTAACGATGCGCTCGCGTTGAGCTTCGCGTGGTATTTTAACAGAACTTGCGTAGTTGCTCAATAGTTTTTGATTGATACCTGTAAAACGGCTAATAACGGCCATTGTTGTAAATTGTTCAGCCTGACGTAACAGGGCTGATACGGCGAGATTATATATAAATTTATATTCGCCATCAGCTAACCACTGCGGTACAGGCTCACCAGCAGCAAGCATGTCCTCGACCTGACTTTTTACTGCTGATTCAAATTCTGATTTAAGAGCATCAAGATTTTTGTTCGTACAAATCACTGCCCCAAAGTCTTTCCAACTCCATGCGCAGCAATAGTTCTTGCGCTCCCAATACACTTCGACTTTGATTGCTTCCATAAATAAGTACGTTAGATAAGTTTGATTGTTGAGTTTTATTGATTGATTTAGACAAATTATAAAAGATCTAAAGTATCAGATTTAAGCAAGAGGGCGGTTATTTCCACCCTGCTTGCTTAAAAATACTGTTCAAAAGGAACTGTCCCAGGACATCATTCAGAGCTCCATTGACTGTCACCCGTCCCTTTTTTACAGGGTGCTTGAATTGTCTGTGGCTGCCTTTGGTCGAAATATGCTCCCATCCATCCTTTTCAAGCATCTCAATTACTTCTTTTACTTTATATCTATTCATAACCTCTGTTATTTTTACTGCACAAAGGTAGTAATTTTTCTACTTATAACAAAATATTCTGGTAGAAATTTTACTACCAAAAAAATTTTTTAAACATTGGTGGCAGGATGAGTAAACAAGAAAAGAGGCGCTCTCACGAGTACCTCCCTTCCCATTCATCACATTATGCTTAATTAAAAGTGCTTTGCAGATGAGGTCGGTTTTACCGGCCTCTGGTTATTGAGAACATATATTTTTCTTCCGCCGTGATGATAGCGGAGTCTCATACATCTCTCTTTCTGTATATCTTTTTCAGACGTAGCGGCTCTCCACAACATCCCAATCGATGATATTCCAAACTTTTTCGAGATATTCTGCTCGACGGTTGCGATAGTCAAGATAATAGGCATGCTCCCACACATCAAGCGTAAGCAGCGGTGTCAGACCATCAGTGAGTGGATTGGCAGCATTTGCTCCCTGGGTAATGAAGAGTTTGCCATCGTTGTCGCTCGAGAGCCACACCCAGCCCGACCCGAACAATCCGGTGCCGGCATCTGTCATGGCTTTCTTGAAGTTGTCAAACGATCCGAAGGTCTCATCAATCGCCTTGGCGAGTTTGCCTGAAGGTTTTCCACCTCCGTCGGGCGAGAAGCTGAAGAAATAGAAGATGTGGTTCCAGGCCTGCGATGCGTTGTTGAATAGCGCGCCGTCTGATTCTCTGATAACATCTTCAAGCTCCATATCCTCAAAGTCGGTATCCTTGATGAGCTTGTTGAGATTGTCAATATAAGTCTTCTCGTGCTTGCCGTAGTGATACTCGATGGTCTCGCGTGAAATCACCGGTTCGAGAGCTTCATTTGTGTAGGGTAAGTCGGGTTGAACGTATATCATAACTTCGTCATTTATTTGTTTCTAATTACATATATAAAACACCTCAACCGCAACAAAGGTTGTCGATGCCATGCATTTTTTTTGAATTGCGATCTTATACCTTTTAATAAGACAATCCCCCGCTCACTTAGCGCACAGCGCTCTGCAAGCGGGGAAAGTATATTTAGTCTATATTAAAGGTCAGTACGCTAAGCAAAAATGCGCAAGATCATTAATAGTTGTTGGCTTTGCGCTCAAACCAGCCTTGATCCATACCGCAAACCGGACATTTCTTAGGCGCAGTCTTGCCGGTATAGACAAAACCACACATGCGGCACTGCCACTCTACCGGCTCCTCTGAGGCAAACTCAGTACCGTTGGTCAGGCGCTCAAGCAGACGGTTATAGCGCTTTTCGTGCTCAACCTCCACTTTTGAAATATTATCAAAAAGAGCAGCGATCTGGGGGAAACCCTCCTCGCGGGCCACACCGGCAAAGTCATTATACAGCATACTCCATTCCTCGCGCTCTCCGGCCGCAGCTTCAGCCAGATTTGTGCGTGTATCAGCTACAACTCCTGCAGGATAGGCAGCCTTAATCTCTACTGCGCCACCCTCGAGATGCGAGAAAAACAGCTTTGCATGCGACAGCTCCTGTTCGGCTGTCAGAAGAAAAACGGCAGCTATCTGCTCATAACCTTCTTCCTTTGCCTTCTGGGCAAAAAGTGTATAACGAGTGCGGGCCTGGCTTTCACCGGCAAATGCTGCTAAAAGATTTTTTTCGGTGCGGGTCCCCTTGATGCTTTTTCTTTCCATAATTTTGTATTGTGTTTTCTGTTAATAAAAATTTCATTTTCTATATTCTGAAACACATTATATATATGGAAAGTTTACGCCACCGACACTAATTTTAATAAAGGGAAATATGCAGACTCTCGCCGAATCTGTTTGCAGGATGAGCCATAAAGCGCACCCACGCAGCAAAGATATGAGCCGGTGTATCGGGCGACAACCTCACTGCAGGCGCTTCACCCAACCCGTCTTTTGAGACATTAATAACCATGCAATCCGGCGCAACCTCAGCAATCGAGGTGTCATGCACAAGCACATCTATTGCACCCCACACTTTCTCCACATCTGCAACCGTGCGCTTCACCCTTTCCTCATCGCCGACATCATGACAATAAAATCTCGCTCCTGCTGACTGCGACAAAGCGTTTCCTCGCTTGATGTCGGCATCACAGAAAGCTACTTTGCAGTCTACTTCGCGAAACGCACGCACTACAGCTTCGGTTTGTGCTGAGTCAGAAAGCAAGCACAATACCCTCAGCTGTGGATATTCCACCAATAATGAACCGGGCGATTTACCCAGCCGTGATGTGCGCCTCACTCCTGACACCGATGTCAGTCGGCCGGCGCGATATTCCTCCATCCGTCGCTCCAGATAATTGTCAGCCATTAAGCAGATGTGGGTTAAAGCCCGGTGCGGGCAAGTTCATCGAGATACCGCCCATAATCATTGCCGAGCATCGGTCGGGCCAATGCTCGCAACTGCTCGGCGTTGATAAAACCGCGACGGAAGGCAACCTCCTCAAGAGCAGCGACCTTGAGTCCCTGGCGCTTCTGTATGGCATCAATAAAATTGGCTGCATCAATGAGCGAATCGGTGGTGCCGGTGTCGAGCCACGCCATGCCTCGGCCAAAACACTTCACCATCAGCCGGCCCTGCTTCATGTAATTCTCGTTGACCGATGTAATCTCGAGCTCACCGCGTGCCGAGGGTTTAAGCGTAGCTGCTATATCTACCACATCATTTGGATAAAAATATAAGCCAACTACGGCATGATTGCTCTGAGGGTTGGCCGGCTTCTCTACAATATCTATGGCTCGGCCGTCGCCATCAAGAGTTACAACGCCATAGCGCTCGGGATCTGGAACCGAATACGCAAAAACCGTGGCATCGCCTCGTGAAGCATTCTCTACTGCCCCCTTAAGCATGCCGGTGAATCCCTGACCATAGAAAATATTGTCGCCGAGCACAAGGCATACGTCATCGTCGCCGATAAACTCGCGCCCAAGAATAAAAGCCTGGGCAAGTCCGTCGGGCGACGGCTGCTCGACATAGCTGAACGATACTCCGAGTTCTCTGCCGTCGCCGAGCAGTCGCCTGAATGCCGGCAGATCGTGGGGAGTCGATATCACAAGAATATCGCGGATGCCGGCAAGCATCAACACCGATATCGGATAATATATCATTGGCTTGTCGCACACCGGGATAAGCTGCTTTGAAATACCCCGTGTGATGGGATAGAGGCGTGTGCCGCTGCCGCCGGCAAGTACTATACCTTTCATTTGCTGAGTGTCTTGGTTTTAGAATTATGGCGAATTTAATACTTTTTCGGCATAAATCAACTAACTTTGCATTTATAATTTAAATGCAACCCGTCGCAAAGATGATAGACAACAGCACTTTTGGCAATCTCACGGCTCTGTATCACACATTTGGCTGCAAGCTCAACTTCTCCGAAACTTCATCGGTGGCCCGCGAGCTCGCTGCCCGAGGTGTGCGCAGGGTGCAGCGCGGAGAGACTCCTGACATCATCGTGGTCAACACATGCAGCGTTACCGAGGTAGCCGATAAAAAATGCCGCCAGACAATACGCTCCTTTGCCCGACGCTATCCCGAGGCGGCTATTCTCGTCACCGGTTGCTATGCTCAGCTCAAACCCGCAGAAGTGCAGGATATTCCCGGTGTGCAGATTGTTGCCGGCAATGACCGCAAGCATCTGTTGCCTGAGTATCTCGATGCCTGGCTCGAGGGTCGACGACCAAAGGTCGATGTTGTGCCGGGGCGCGACTTCCGCTCGTTTATGCCCTCTTGCTCTCGCGGCGACCGCACCCGATATTTCCTTAAGGTGCAGGACGGCTGCGACTATTTCTGCTCCTACTGCACCATCCCCTTTGCCCGTGGGCGCTCACGATCGGGCTCTGTGGCACAGATGGTCGATATGGCCCGCCAGGCGGCCGAGGAAGGCGGCAAGGAGATTGTGATAACTGGCGTAAATATCGGCGACTTCGGCAAGGGTACATCTGAATCTTTCTACGATCTTGTGAAAGCCCTTGACTCTGTCGACGGCATTGAGCGCTACCGCATATCATCAATTGAGCCAAACTTACTCACCTCCGAAATAATTGACCTTGTGGCATCGTCGCGCCGATTTATGCCCCACTTCCATGTGCCTCTGCAGTGTGGCGACGACGAAGTGCTCGCCTTGATGCGGCGCCACTATGACTCTGAGTTCTTCGGCCGCAAGATGGAGGAGATACGCTCGGCCATTCCGCACGCCTTCATCGGTGTCGACCTTATTGTCGGGGCACGCGGTGAAACCGAAGAACGCTTTGAGCGCTCGCGCAGTTTTGTCGAAAGCCTGCCTATATCGCGTTTGCATGTGTTTACCTACAGCGAGCGACCGGGCACTCGCGCCCTGTCAATCCCCCACGTGGTGACTCCCGAGGAGAAGCACCGCCGCACCCGCATAATGCTCGGCATTAGTGAGAAGAAGCTCGACCAATTCACCTCGCAGTTTGTAGGGACTGTGCGCCCCGTGCTGCTCGAGCACAGCCGCCCGGGAAAACCTATGAGCGGCTTCACCGACAATTATCTCAAGGTTGAGGTCGACGCTCCACGATCGCTCGACAATACTATTGTTAATGTTAGAATCACCGACGTGCTCCCGGGCGCAGAATCGGTTAAAGCACAACTGGTGAAATGATGAAACAAATCCTCATGGCGCCCGTGTCGGCTTTGCTCCATCTAATGGCACTGCTGCCCTTGTGGGCATTATATGTGATAGCCGACTTCATCTATCTGCTGCTGTACCGCGTCGCTCGCTACCGTGTAAAGGTCGTGCGCAAAAATCTCGCTGATTCTTTCCCTGACAAGTCCAAGGCTGAGCTGCGGAAAATCGAACACAAATTTTATCGTAACTTCGCCGATTACATAGTCGAAACGGTGAAACTACTGCACATATCTGACTCACAGATGCGCCGCCGCCTCACTTTCTCGGGGGTAGAGCACATCGACCGCATGCTGGCCGAAGGGCGATCTGTTGTTGTGTATTTTTCGCACTGCGGCAACTGGGAATGGGCAACCTCCATCACCCTGCATACTCCACACGGCAATCCCGACAGCCCGGTAGAATTCTGCCAGGTTTACAGGCCATTGCGTAATAAGTGGATGGATAAACTCATGCTGTCGCTGCGGGCTCGCTTCCACTCGGTCAGCTACCCGAAGCGCACGGTCTTCCGCGATTTGCTGCGGCTTTCGCGTGCCGGAGTTCTCACCGTCACTGGTTTTATGAGCGACCAGAAGCCCAGCCATGGCGACGACATACACGTCGTTTGGTTTCTCAATCATCCCACAGCCATCATCACCGGCACCGAGCAACTTGGCCGACGACTCGGCATGGGCGCCGTATATATGGACATGAGTAAACGCAAGCGTGGATACTATCACATCGACGTGCGCCACATAACCGACAACATCGCCGACAACCCTCCGATGAAGGTCACCGACATTTACGCCTCTATGCTTGAATCCACTATACGCCGACAACCGGCAATATGGCTGTGGACCCACAAGCGATGGAAACACCCCGTGGAGATGCCCCAAGCTACCAAACCCACATCAACCTCTCTATGAAACCCGTAGCCGTAATCATTCTTAACTGGAACGGAGAAAAACTCCTGCGGCAATTTCTGCCGCAAGTGCTCGCCACCACCGACAGCGCGGTGGCCGATGTGATTGTTGCCGACAACGGCAGCACCGACGGCTCCCGCGCATTGCTTGCCTCGGCGTTTCCTCAAGTGAAGACCCTGCTTTTCGACAAAAATCTCGGTTTTGCCGGTGGCTATAACCGCGCTATTGAGCTGACTGACTATGAGTTCACCGTGCTGCTGAACTCCGATGTTGCTCCTGCTGCCCGATGGGTAAATACTCTGCATGACTTCATGACCGCCAACCCCGACACCGGAGCCTGTCAGCCCAAAATACTCAGCTACAGGAACCCGCAATATTTTGAATATGCAGGCGCTGCCGGCGGCTTCATCGACCGCAATGGCTACCCCTACTGCCGCGGCCGAATATTTGCCACAGTCGAGCAAGACAAGGGGCAATACGACACCCCGATGGAAATATTCTGGGCCACAGGTGCAGCATTGATGGTGCGCACCGAGCTTTACCGCCGGGTGGGTGGTCTTGACACCGACTTTTTCGCCCACATGGAGGAGATTGACCTCTGTTGGCGCATACTGCTTGCCGGGGCTCGCATCATGGCTGTGCCTGCTGCCGTTGTATATCACCTCGGCGGCGGAAGTCTACCGGCCTCCAATCCTCGCAAGACATATCTCAACTTCCGCAACAATCTGCTGCTGCTTCACAAGAATCTGCCCGACACCACCCGCCGTGGCAAACTGCTGCGCCGCCGCTTGCTCGACACTATTGCTTGGGCAAAATTTGTGCTCACACTCGATTTTGCAAATGCCGGCGCTGTATGGCGCGCTCACCGCGACTTTGCCGCTATGCGCGGGCACTACAATGTCCACCCCGACCGCGACTTGCTCGACCTGCGCTCTGACACCCACCGCAACATCCTGACCGACTACTATCTCCGTGGCCGCAAAACATTCTGAACTATTATCTACCGATGATATATCCTTCGACTTTTGAACATAAGATTGGCTTCGACACCATTAGGGCATACGTGCGCGAAAGATGCGTGTCGCCGCTGGGAACCGAGCGAGTTGACCGCATGGAATTCTCGTCGGATTACGACATCGTCTGCGCGAGGCTGCGTGCCGTAGCCGAAATGGTGGCCGTGCGCACTGCCGACGATGGTTTCTCGCTCGAGAACGTGCATGATGTCACCGATCGTCTTAAGTCGGTGCGGGTGCCGGGCACATTTATTCCCGCCCCCGACCTCTATCATATCATGCGGTCGCTCGAGTCTATCGCAGCTGTCGGCAACTACTTTGCAGCCCACCGCTCGGAGGATGGCAATACCCCCTACCCTGTGCTCGACGCTCTGGCATCATCGCTCGGCTCCTTCCCTACAGTGGTCCGCGCCATAGGCCGCATCATCGACCACTTCGGCAATGTCCGCGATACAGCATCGCCGGCGCTTGCCGACATTCGCCGACAACTCACATCAGTGAGCGGTGCCATATCATCAACCATGCGCAGAGTCATAGCCCGCGCTGTGAGCGAAGGATACCTCGACGCCGACGTGACGCCATCGATGCGCGACGGCCGGCTTGTGCTGCCGGTGGCACCGATGCACAAACGCAACGTGCGCGGCATCGTGCACGACGAGTCGGCCTCTGGCAAAACAATATTTATCGAGCCGGCTGAAATTGTGGAGGCAAACAACCGCGTGCGTGAGCTGCAGATGGAAGAGCGCCGCGAGATCGTGCGCATACTCATCGCCTTAGCCGACGAAATGCGCCCCATGCTGCCCGACATGCTTGCAAGCTATGACATCCTCGGCGACTTTGACTTCATCCACGCCAAAGCGGTGCTTGCCACGGATCTTGACGCTTCTTTGCCCACTCTGCACGACAAGCCCGAGATAGAGTGGTATCATGCATGTCACCCGGTGCTCAAACAATCTCTTGCCGCCCAGCAGCGCGAGATCGTGCCCCTCGACATCACACTCACCCAACAGCAGCGCATCCTTGTCATCTCGGGCCCCAATGCAGGCGGCAAATCTGTGACACTCAAGACTGTTGCCGTGGTGCAGTATATGGCTCAGTGCGGCCTGTTGCCCACTGTCTACGAAAACTCTCACCTGGGCATATTCGACGACATTTTCCTTGACATCGGCGACGATCAGTCGATAGAAGACGACTTGAGTACATACTCCTCGCATCTGCGCAACATGAAGTTTATGCTCACCAACGGCAATAGCCGCACGATGCTGCTCATCGACGAATTCGGAGCCGGCACTGAGCCTCAGGTGGGTGGAGCAATAGCTCAGGCTCTGCTCGAGAGTTTCAATAATAAAAAAATGTGGGGCGTCATCACCACTCACTTCCAGAATCTCAAGCAGTTTGCTGAAGATACACCCGGCCTGGTCAACGGCTCGATGCTGTATGACCGCCAGCAGATGCGACCGCTTTTCCGGCTGTCGATAGGTCACCCTGGCAGTTCATTCGCCATAGAAATAGCTCGAAAATCAGGCCTGCCCGCTGAAATCATCGACAAAGCAGGAGAAATCGTCGGAAGCGACTATATAAACCTCGACAAATATCTGCTCAACATTGCCCGCGACAAACGCTATTGGGAGAACAAGCGACTTGCAATACGCCAGAAAGAGAAAAAAGTGGAGCAAGTGCTCGAGCAATATCAGCACGACGCCGACACTCTGCGCGAAAAGCGACGCGAAATTCTCAGCGAGGCCAAGGCCGAAGCTCAGAAGATACTTGAAGGGAGCAATGCTGCCATCGAGCGCACTATTCATGACATCAAGGCTGCAAATGCCGAGCGCGACCGCACATTGCAGGCACGCCGCGACTTGCAGCAGAGCAAGCAGAAACTTATGAGCGAGGCCGACGTAACTGCCGACGCCCACCCCCTGCTGAAGAAAGTGCCCAAAAAGCGCCGACAGACCGCCGCAAACGCTCCGACTGAGAAAACAACAGCCCGACCGCTCGAGATCGGCGACAATGTGAAGCTCGACGGGGCAGGCATACCGGGCAAAATCCTCGAAATCAACGGAAAGAATGCAATTGTGGCGTTCGGACAACTCAAGACCACTGTGGCACTCAACCGCCTGCGACGCACTATGCAGGCAACACCTTCGGGTGTCACGCGCACTACGTCAACCGTGAGTGCGAGCACAGGCGACGACAGCCGTGCTCGGCAATTGGCCTTCAACCGCGAAATTGACATTCGTGGCATGCGCGTCGACGAGGCTGTCCAGGCTGTGACTTACTTCATCGACGATGCCCTGCAGTTTAATGCCGACCGTGTGCGCATACTCCACGGCACAGGCACAGGCGCGCTCCGACAGTATGTGCGCAGGTACCTCGACACAGTGCCGGGCGTGCGCAGCTACCGCGACGAGCATGTGCAGTTTGGTGGTGCCGGCATCACAGTCGTCGAACTTGACTGACCTCAGCGACAGCGCAGACCACAATCAATTTGACCACTTCTCGATAAAGTCGCGTAAATCGCTGTTATCCCTAAATTTCAGAGCCTGCCGGTATGCATCGAGCTGCTCGGTCGAGCCATAGCCCAGTCTGTTACCCAGCAACACATTGCGCCTAAAGCAACGGTCGCGTTGGGTGGAGAGAACAGCATCCGACGCCTCAGGATCATATCCGAGAAGCTGACGAGTGACATCGCCGTCGTTGCGCAGTTCAATAGCAAACTCCACCGTGGCATCGTTGGCATCGGCATACGCATTGGGTATATTCGACTCCATGTAGTCGTCATAGTCACTATACGCCACAGCAGCTATATTGCGGCGGAAAGACTCAAGCCTGTCTGACACATATCCGAGGCTGTCGAGTTTGTGTACAAAGTAGGCAGCCTCGACATAGCGCCCGTCTTTATACGCGAGTTTAACCAATGCCATAGCAGCACGCGCAGAATCGGCCTCGGCATATTGCATCAGCACCTGCTCGTCATTATTTTCAATTGCCCGGGTAATCGCCCGTGACGAAGCACCTGCTGTAAAAAAGTAGACACCGGCTGCTGCAATCAAAAGCACGGCCGCAGCTATCCCGACAAATATTGCCGTATTCTTACCCTTCTTCTTTTGAGTTATTGACTTCTGACGGTCTTCCTTACTGACTGTCTGTGCAGTTTTTGCAGGCGTCTTTTTATCTATCTTTTCAATCTCGGGTTCTACGATATCGCCGAGCACCACAGGCTTGCGTTCAACCAGATCAGTCGGCATATATTTCTGCAGGTCAAGCTTGAAAGCAGCCATTGATGGCGTGCGGTGATCTTTGTTCTTGAGCATAGCGCGCAGGATAGCGCTGCGGGCTGCCTCGGGCAAGGCTGCCGGCAAAGCGGCCCCGATCAACTTCGGTGACAACTCCGATGCTATCTCCGGAGCCGCCCCGGTCAGGCAATAATAGAGTGTGGCTGCCAGAGCATACACATCGGCCTGAGGAGTAAACGTGGTGAGCCCTACATACTGCTCAATAGGCGCATATCCCTTGGAGCACGCCACATTATGCACCAGCGAAGTCGCCACGCCGTCTTCATCGTAGTGTTTCGACAGGCCAAAGTCTATGAGCACCGGCTCGGTGTGATCACCACGTTTTACCATGATGATGTTTGCAGGCTTGATGTCGAGATGTGTCATGTGATTGGCATGCAGACACTCAAGCGCGTCAAACAGAGGCGCAATCAGCCTGACGGCCCACTTTATCGGTTGTGCGCCACATCGTTTTATGTATTCCTGCAAGGTCTCGCCCTCAAGGAAGTCCATTGTATAATACGACGTGTTGTTAGCCTTGAAAATCTCATGAATAGCGACAATGTTTGAGTGATGTGTACCCAGACGGTTGAGCATCGTGGCCTCGCGCACAAAGTCGGCCTCGGCATTCTGAATAGTCTTCTCATTCTTGGCATCGTAGACCACCGCATTATTCTCGCCACGCCCTGCAAATTCAGCGATAAACAACTCCTTGACAGCCATATAGACCGGTGTGTCGCCCTTGACATTACCCTCGGCATCAGTGACAACCACCTTATATGTGATGCCAAACCCGCCTTTGCCAAGCACACCAATTATTTTGTAGCATGCCGTGGGAGAGACCAATATATATCCTTCAGGAAGTGTTTTGCTGTTGTTGTCGCTCATAGTAGTATGTTGGAGTTTTATGTGTGCCTTGGGCACCGCGAATGTGCAAATTTAATAATTTTCAGTCAACAGAGCACAAATGCCCGAACTTTTTCGGCAAGAGCTTTGTTATAATGACAAATAAAACATTACAATTATGGCATTCATCTTATACATTTGCGTAGGAATTCTGGCTGGCTTCATTGCCGGCAAGATAATGCGAGGCGGTGGCTTCGGCATGTTTATCAATCTATTGCTCGGCATGTGCGGTGGCTTTCTCGGCGGCTGGATATTTTCGCTCTTCGGCCTCAGCACCACCAATATTATCGGCAACCTCATTACATCGGTTATCGGTGCAGTCATTCTTCTGTGGATCGGAGCACAGCTCTCGAAGCCAAAGAAACAATGACACCGCGCTTCAAAGGGAATAATTTATAAATCAGAGGAATAAATATACAATATATTGGTAGCATCTATAGCTGCCAAGGTTTTTGAGAATTGAGAAAATATTTGGTTTGCAACACCGGCTGCACCCGTGAAATTATCGGCTGCAGCCAGTGTTGTTTTGTTAAAATTCAAGACAACATGGCGCAATCGAAGACTTATAGCCTTGACAAAAGACTCAAGCATTGAGTTATTAGTCTCCTGCTAGTCCCCTACAAAAACATCTTGAATCCATTAATAATTTTGTAGCGATCACAGCCAATGACTTGTCTTTATCGTAAGGGACAAAATCTATACAATATAGGTCATACCCTCTATTACTGTAAGTTTTCAGCTCATCATAAACAAAATACCTATATACGGGTCCGCCCCAAATAAGCGAATCAGCCAATTTTTTCCGATTGGGTGAATATATGTCTGGCTCGACTACACCCTCGCTACTCAATACTGTATCTAATTGGTATATTCGTGTTCCATAATATTCGCGCGTAGCTACACCGCAATCTATAATCATATCTGCTTTCCCAAATAATTCGGTTATCAATTCCTTTGAGAGTTCTGCTCTATGATCCACGATAACCTTTTTGAATGAATCGTATGAGAAGCGTTTGGTCTCAGCAGGATTATTCATCAGTTTCATGGCCAGTACCCACTGATTTTCCACGTACTCTGTGATATTATACCGCGTTTTAAACCAGCTGCCATACCACTCACCATTGGGTTCAGGTATGATATACGCTTCATCTATTAGACATGTTGAATCTGTGAGAGCCATTATTGAATCTCTCTTTTGATTAATTAAATCTACCGTCAAAGGATCATTTGTAATACAATTATACAACGCCAGTGTGTTGTCTATTCCTGTCGGACTCTCAGCCGTTTTTGACTCATTAGCGCAACTGCTAATGACAATTATACCAATAAGTATAAAAATCCAACTTTTTCTCATAAAAATTCAATAAAGTTTATTTCCAACCTTTTTACTTATAAAATAGTCATTGGGCTGTAGCGTCAGCCCTGGCTACTTTATACTTGACCGCCACACATTGCAGTCTTACTTTTTTAGCAGGTCTAAATTTATATTTAAGCTATCAGATATTGCTACATACTTAGGGCGAGTTAACGGGCCATATATGCTGTCGTTTCTTTTATCTACAATCCAGTAATACATACAATTTATTCCATCGTCATAATTTCTGTATCGTGGTGAGCTACAGTATATCGATGTTTTATCGCTCAGAAATTGGCTTGCAATAATATATGTGTCGTTGTAATCATACTCTATGATATCATCTATCTGAATTTTATTGTGTTCATCAAAATAAGCACTCAAATATTTACATTCAGTATTATAAGTAAAGCCGCTCCCTAAAAAAACTAATATGTCGTTATCTTCATAAAATATAAAAGCACATATTACAAATAGCGTAAATATTGAGGAAACTGTAAACCATAGCACTTTACAAACCTTAAAAAAATTAAGGCAGATTTTCTTTAATTCCTTATCCATAAGGATGATATATTAGAGTATAATTAAATAGGTAATTATATACAAAGCTACAACCGCAGCTACATTCTCACGCAAGTTAGTAAAAACCAGCGACAAATACGCCCCCACTCCCATATTTTTTGTTCTATTAACAATTCCCAATAACCCCACATCGCATCACAGCCCATAGGATGAATGCCCCTCCCACCCCAACCACCGAGGGGATGCCGGGCTGCTACGGAGCTCATCGGCGAGCGTGGCCGAATTAATAGCCCTGGAAGGTTTCAAACCACAGATTCCAGTTGACGGCGTTTTTGAAGGCTTTGAGGGCGGCCGATGGCACACTGACAACTACGTCTTTTGAGTATGGATCTGTTTCTTGCAGCCTGCCAAATGCAAATGATATCTGACTTATATCACCACGAAGTTCGTCAACCAACTCCATAAATTTATCATCATCAACCGGGCCAACTGCCACGGCCGGATCGGTGAAGCTGACCTTCAGGTTTTTGAGTGCGGAGTTATAGGCGAGCCCACCCCCACCGATATACTCCACTGTCGAGGGCAAAGAGATTGACTCGAGAGACTCACAATATGCTACGCCAGCGACTTCTATGGTCTTCAAGCCTTCGGGAAGCTGAAGCGTGGTCATGCCCTGGATACCCCATAAACCGCCAGCGCGTATATGCTCAAGATTTTCAGAGAAATTGATAGCCTTGACTTTGGCTGAAGCAAAACAGTCGACCGACACTTCTTTGTAGTTGTAGTTCACCACAAGATCACCATCGCCTATTTCGGCAAAGGCTTCTTCGCCTACTGACTGCAGGGTTGAGGGCACATCAAGCACGCCGTTGATAAACACGGTGCGCCGCAGGGCCGACTCTCCGACTGCCTTCACTTTGCTCAGGTCAATATCGGTGAGCAACACATCGCAGAGCGATCCGTAGTCCAATGTCACACCCTCGGGCAGATCAAGCCTGAAGAGCGGCAGAAACACCGGATCAAGCCCACCTTCATCGGGATATTCAGTCACCGCAAAAGCTAACGCCGGGATGGTGTTTTCGGGCAACTGAGCGGCCGACAGGTCAACGTGCCGCAGATTGCCGGCTGCCACACAGCGTTTTATATACGTGAGGTCGTCTTCGTCTACCGGACCCGACACCTTGAGCATGTCGATATCCAGAGCCTTATACCCAATGGCTTTCTTCACCTGGCCGCAGGCTGTGGTGGTGATGGCAAGAGGATATTCACACTCTTGAGCGGCTGCTCTAAGCAACATCGCCTTGTTCTCGTCGTTGAACTTTATGCGCTTTCCATGCCACACTGCTGCTGTTACTTTTATTTCGGGAATCGGGCATAAGGGGCGGGCAAGATATTCTTCGTAGTTCTCATCCCAATCCCAGTCCCATTCGTCGGGAGCGTTGGTGTTGTCACTATCGCAGGATGCAAAACTCAGCGCTACCATCAGCGCAGCGAGCATAGTCGGTATTGATTTGACGATCTTTTTCATGAGTGATACGTGATTTATGGTTTGCTTGCGCAAGTTAATGATTTATTTTTATTTACGCAATAATTTTGTAGAAAATGTAAATAAATGCAGAAAAAATATAAGAATGGGAGGTGGTCGCACTGTAATGACGGTAATTAGATGGCTTGGCGGGTTCAGGGCGAGTCTTTACAGACTCGAGTCTGCGGGAGGCGTAGTCCCCCACTAACTTCGCGCTTCGCGCTCAGCAAGTGGGGGTTATATAAAGGGCGAGGACCTGCGGCCCTCGGCTTCCATGAGGGATGTTTGGCGGCGCGTGACTCTCGGTAGCCTTTAGGTGCGGATGCTTTGACATGAGCGGGGGATGCTCTGAGAGAAGGATCCCTACTATGTTAGGTCTGCTAATTATGTGATTCGGCTTGACTCTAAACCTATCAACGGATTCTTGAATGAGCGCTTCTATACAACGAATTTTTAAGATAATACAATCTGGCATCGATAATTCAACCAATTAACACATCTCGCCAAAATCTATAAATAAATTCTCCATTTTCAAAATATTATTTAAATAAATCTTATACTAAATATCTATCTCAGCGAACTTAATCTAAAAGAGACCGACATAAGTAGACAAAAGTCATTCAAATTATGTATTTTCATAGCATTTGTATAGCGAGATTGATTAATATTAAAAATTTTTCAATTTTCTATCATTTTTTCTTGCACAATAGAAATAATCTATATACTTTTGCCGCATCGAAACGGTTTGCCCCAATCAACGGGGCATTGGTTTTTCAAAAGGTACACATTTTTATTAATAGAATTTCTCATTAATCACAATCACATTCTATGAAGAAAATCTACTCACTTATCGCTCTTGCAGCGATTGCTATCAGCGCAAATGCTGAAGGTCGTCAGAAGGCCGTCTTAAATGAGCCTATAGTTGTTAAAGAGCCTACTGCAACTGCCGTAATTTCGCTTGAAGGCGTAAAGACAAACAAAGTTGCTCGTGCTACTGCTAAGGATTTTGAAGGAAGCTATATACTTAGTGGCATTAGCCTCACCGATGGCAAAACTCTTTCTTACGAACTCACTGTTACACTTGACAATGCTTTGTCAAACAACGTAACAATCTCCGGCTTTCCTCAGAACTTTAAAGTAAAGGGAACCATTGACCCTGAAGAAGAGACACTATCAATCGCCAATAACCAGAATCTTGGAGCAGACAGTTATGGCGACATTAATTATTTCTACTTCAAGAGTTTTAATTCTGACGGTACTGCTCTTGAAGACGGAGCAAGCAGCATTGATGAATCTGTAGCCACTTATGTTAACGGCTCATTTACTTTCCCTCCCTACGAAATTTGGGCTATCGGCGATCCTAATCAGGAGGATCTCGGGTATTGGTTCATCGGTTATAATATGACTATGACTTACATTGACCCCAATGCTGACCCCAACGAAGGCTGGGATGACTTCGGCACTGCTACATTTGTAGACGGTTGGGTATTAGCTGGCTATGTAACCACGGATGAAGAAGGTAATAAGAACCCCATTATACCTTCTGACTATCCCTGGACCGTAAACATTCAGAAAAGCCAGACTGACGACTATTTATATCGTGTAGATTGTCCCTATCAGGCTGCAGGTTGTCCCATCAAAGGCGGTGGTCGTGGCTACTATGTATTCTCCCTTGAGGATCCTGAATACGTGCTCGTTTATCCCGGTGTTGCAAGTGGTGCAATGAACGGTTCGAACGCTATCTGCGGATTTAATATGGAAGGCTTCTACCTAGACAAATATGGTTACGGCAAGGATGTCGTTATGCAAGCAGGTGTTCTTGACGATTACTCAAATTATAATGAAGAAGAAGGTCTTGTGAAGATCTACAACTGTGCATTCAACTACCCTTCTGCTTCAAGCAGTGCTTATACATGGAATGGCCCAGACGGTCAGTCTCTCGAAGCAAATATGGTGACAAGCATCACTTTCATTGACAACAAGCCCAGCACTGGCATTGAGGACATCATCACCGACAAGACCGACATCAATGCTCCTGCAGAATACTACAACATTCAGGGCATGAAGGTGAAGAACCCCACCCCCGGCAACATCTACATCGTGCGCAAGGGCGGCAAGGTATCGAAGATGCTCGTGAAGTAAAAAATTATCTAACCGATAAGTTTTCTCACGCAAAACGATAATCGCACACAAGGCTGCACCCTCTGAGGATTTCAGCGGGTGCAGCTCATTTTTATGCTGACACAGATAGATTATTATAATACACCAATCTGATACACATAAAAAAAGTAATTATGACTCAACAACTCAAACAATTGATCAACGACAAGTGGTATGCGCGCTGGGCAGCGCTGATACTTGTGGCGCTGATGATGTTCTTCGCCTACATGTTTGTCGACGTAATGTCGCCTCTGCAGTCGCTTGTCAAGACTCAGCTCAAATGGAGCGCAGAGGCATTCGGCTACTATGCCGGAGCCGAATATATGCTCAACGTGTTTGGCTTCCTCATCATCGCCGGCATCATCCTCGACAAGATGGGTGTGCGCTTCACCGGTGTGCTCTCGGCGTCGGTGATGCTCATAGGCGCCTGCATCAAGCTCTACGCCATCAGCGACTACTTCGCCGGGACTGCACTGTGTGAATGGCTCGGCTCATGGTGGGTGGAAATGCCTGGTAGCGCCAAGCTGGCGGCTCTCGGCTTCATGATTTTTGGCTGCGGCTGCGAAATGGCCGGTATCACGGTGTCGAAGGCTATTGCCAAGTGGTTCGACGGCAAGGAGATGGCCCTGGCTATGGGCTGCGAGATGGCTATTGCGCGCCTGGGCGTGTTTGCGGTGCTGTCGCTCTCGCCGCGATTGGCCGAGTGGATGGGTGCGTCGGACCCAACGGTAGTCATACCGGTGGCTTTCTGCACGGTGCTGCTGTTGATAGGTCTGATCTCCTACAGTGTGTTCTGCGTGATGGACACCCGCTTTGACAAGCAGCTCGGTGCTGCCAAGACCGGCTCAGACCCCGAGGAGGAATTCAAGCTCGCCGACGTGGGCGGCATCCTCTCGAGCAAGCTATTCTGGATCATCGCTCTGCTGTGTGTGCTCTATTACTCGGCAATCTTCCCCTTCCAGCGCTTCGGCACAAACATGCTGCAGTGTAATCTGCACATCAGCGACACTGAGGCTGCCGACCTGCTGCGCTGGTTCCCCATCGGTGCTCTGTGTCTGACTCCTGTGCTGGGCATCGTGCTCGACAAGATAGGCCGCGGCGCCACAATGCTCATCATCGGCTCGCTGCTGCTGATATGCTGCCACCTGGTGTTTGCGCTGGTGCTCCCCGCCTACCCGAGCAAGGGGCTGGCTCTGGCAACGATTCTTGTGCTGGGTGTGTCGTTCTCGCTGGTGCCGGCGGCTCTGTGGCCCTCGGTGCCCAAGGTGATGGATGCCCGCTTCCTCGGCAGTGCATATTCGCTGATCTTCTGGGTGCAGAACATCGGTCTGTTCGGTGTGCCTATCCTCTTCGGCGTGATGCTCGAGACATCGAACCCTGGTGTCACCGACCCCACGCAATATGACTACACAAATCCGATGCTGATGTTTGCGGCGCTGGGTATTCTGGCCCTCTGCTTCGGCATCTGGCTCAAGGTGCTCAACGCCCGCCACAATTATGGCCTTGAACAACCTAACATCAAGGTTGAGGACAAGGTGGAATTCGACGGCAGCGTGTGATATAAGCTGACGATATTATAGTTTATCAGCCCCGACCGATTTTGTCAATTGGCCGGGGCTGAGTGTTTTTTTTGACGGGTCGCGCAGCGGCGGATAGGGCTAATGGGCCTTACAGGGCGCCGAGTGATTTAAGCTCGCTTATATAGAGGTCGGCAGTGGCGTTGAGGCCGCGGGAGCGCATGAAGTGTTCTTTGGCCCGGATGTCGAAAAGAAGGCTTTCGGCTTGGCGCACGTCGCTGCCTACACTCTTCAGGGCTGCGGCATCGGCGCGGGCAACTGCTATGACCGCCGTGTCGGGCAAGGTATTGACAGCGTCGCCGGCAGTGTCACCGCCACGCCCACAGGAAGCGGCGCTACATATCATCAAAATCAGCAGGGCGCGGTATGCTGTCATATCGTGCCGGCTATTTCTATGGCACGGCTGCGCACCCGCTCCATGAGCCAGCGGGGTGTGGATGTGGCTCCGCACACGCCTATGGAGGATGCTCCGCGCAGATCTGCCGGATTGATTTCAGTCTCATTAGCCACGAGAGCCGTGCGCTCGTTGACGGCGCGGCACTCGTTGTAGAGAATCTTGCCATTGCTGCTCTTGTGGCCGGCAACGAAGAGAACCACGTCGTGCGACGAGGCAAATTCGCGCAGGTGCGACACACGGTTGGCAACCTGGCGGCAGATGGTGTCGCAGCTTGTGAAGCGGGTGTTGGGGTGCTTGAGGCTCTTGATACTCTCGATAATCTCGCGGAAGCCTTCGACCGACTTGGTTGTCTGGCTATATAGGGCTATGTCGCGCGAGAAGTCAACTTTGTGCAGCTCATCGGCATTCTCGACGACGATGGCGTCGCCGCAGGTCTGGCCGACGAGTCCGTTGACCTCGGCATGCCCTTTCTTGCCGTAGATGACAATCTGCGGGGGTGTGTCGCCGGCGGTGTAGGCGTCGTGGATGCGCCGCTGCAGCTGAAGCACCACGGGGCAAGTGGCGTCGATGATGCGGATGTTGTTGCGGCGGGCAATCTCGTAGGTCGACGGAGGCTCGCCATGGGCGCGCAGAAGCACGCTCACGTCGTGCAGGCCGGCCATCTGCTCGTGGGTGATGGTGACAAGGCCCTTGGCCCGCAGGCGCTCGACCTCGTCGCTATTGTGCACGATATCGCCGAGGCAATAGAGCACGCCTCCGCGGGCGAGTTCTTCCTCAGCCTTGTTTATAGCAGTGACGACGCCGAAGCAGAAGCCCGAGCGCTCGTCGATCTCCACACGCGGCGCACTCATTGCTGCGAAACCTTGCCGACGGCCTTGGCAAATGCATCGGCAAGCCAGGCATCCTGCTCGGCGATGCTCATGCGTGAATTATCGAGGCGGAGTGCATCGGCAGCACAGCGCAGTGGACTCTCCTGGCGAGTCTCGTCGATGTGGTCGCGGTGAACGACATTGGCAAGCACTTCCTCGAAGGTCACCTGCTGGCCTTTCTCCACCAGTTCGGAGAAGCGGCGCTGAGCGCGGGTCTGGGCCGATGCGTCGACAAAAATCTTGAGCTCGGCGTCGGGGAAGACGGTTGTGCCGATGTCGCGGCCATCCATGACAATGCCCTTGCCGGCACCCAAAGCCTGCTGCATGCGCACAAGCTCGCGGCGCACGGCCGGGATGGCTGCCACCTGCGACACATAATTAGACACCTCTATGCGGCGTATCTCGACCTCGACATCGTCGCCGTTGAGCAGGGTGTGCTGCGAGGCGCCGTCGGGCTGCACGGCAAAATCGATGTGTATCTCGCCAAGATGTGGCACGAGCGCGTCGGCGTCGACAGAACCGTCGGGAGCGGTGAGACCGTGGCGTATGGCCCAGAGGGTCACTGCGCGATACATGGCTCCGGAGTCAATATATCTATATCCTATCTTTGAGGCCAGCGCGCGGGCCATCGTGCTTTTACCGCTCGACGAGTAGCCGTCGATGGCAATGATAATCTTCTGCGACATATATGGTGGTGTTTATGCTTGTGATGATGATTTTCTGCTGCAAAAATACTAATTTTTCCGGCACGCCGGGCGCGCATCAGTGCAGAAAATCATTGATGTCACACGATATGTTGAGCATCATGGTAGTGGCGCTTTTATGTGGCTGCGCCAGGGCAAGGCCTATGCCGAAGCTGCGCACATGCACTCCGGCCGACAGCGAGAAGCCCGAGAGCATGCTGCGCGAATAGGTGCTCATGTCGGTGCGGGTCTTGTAGTTATAGCCCAGGCCGATATAGAAGTTGTCGGCGCCGACATAGTCGATGCCGAATACAAGGTGTCGCATGAGGTTGCTGCCGAAGCCGTCTTTGCGCACCTGGGCACTGCTGTCGGAGCCGTCGCCGGGGTCGGTATAGGGCTGGCTCCAGCGGGTGAGATTGCGGGCGGTGACCGAGAAGCGCAGGGGCAGTGTGCCGAAAGTCTGCGACCATCCAAGGCGCAGATCGAGCGGCAGGCGGTCATATCGCTCGTCAAATCTCTTGACCTGACCGCCGAGATTGGCAACGACAAGGCCAAGCGACAGGTCGCGGTCGGGGTCATAGTAATTGATGCCGAGGTCGGTGGCGACAGCGAAGGCCGAAAACTCGGCGTAGCTGCTGTAGACACCCTTCAGGGCAATACCACCCCGGAGCCGATCGGTGATATCATAGCAGAAAGTGCCGCCGAAAACCATATCGGAGGCCGAGAAATTGCCGAGAATATTGCCAGCAGCGTCGGTCTCCTTGACCGAGCCATAGCCAAGATAGCGCGCAAAAGCGGCCCACGCACCGTGCTCGCCGACGCTACGGGCGTAGGAGACTCCGGCAAAATTGCTGTCGCCGATATATCGCATATAGCTAAGCTCTACCTGATTGTCCATTTCGGAGCCGAGTAGCGCGGGATTCTGGTCAATGGTGTTGAGATCGCCGCCCACGAGCGACACGTTCATGCCTCCGAGGCCATAGACCTGCGACGAGGGCGAGATGTTTAGAAATTCGTATGCGGCAGAGCCGTCGGCCTGCGCCGAGGCTGCCTGCCCGGCCAAGGCAAGCGTTATAGCGAGTATGTAGGAGCTGACTTTCATAAAAACATTCACTGCAGCGCACCCGCGCAGGCGGGCGCTACTCCTCTATTAACGCAATTTCGCCTCATCTATTGCGCGGGCAACGGCTGCAAAGCAAAAAAAATCGGCCGTCTCACGACGACCGACAATTTCTTTAACCTTAAATCTAATACCATGAAAAAACACAGTGCAAAATATAGTAATTACAACATTAGAACACACAGGGGGCATGATGGTTCAGAGGCACTTCCGATTTAACTTATTTTAACTTTGCTATACTCTCAATAACTTGTAATTTTACGATTGGAATAGCAGGCTTTGCCCGCAACCGTTAAATATCAAACATACAAACAGATATACAACTATATGCGAATCAAGATACTGGTAGTAGACGACGAGGAGGCTATCGGCGACATCCTCAAATTTAACCTTGAGAAAGACGGATATGAAGTAGACACCGCCACATCGGCCGAGGAAGCACTCGAAAAAGACACCGCCTCATACGCGCTGTTTATCCTCGACGTGATGATGGGTCGCCTCAGCGGTTTTGACCTCGCCAAGCGCCTGCGCAACTCGCCCGGCACCGAGCACACTCCCATAATCTTTTGCTCGGCACTCGACGAACTCGACGACAAGGTCATGGGCCTCAACATGGGTGCCGACGACTACATCACCAAGCCGTTCAACATGCCCGAGGTGCTCGCCCGCGTGCGGTCGGTGCTCCGTCGCAGCCATGTGACTCAGGCAATCGCCATGGATGTTGCACAGGGCCATTATGAGCCCGACATCGTGTTTCACGACCTGCGCGTGAGCCGCAACGACAAAATGGTATACGTGAGCGGCGAGCCCCTGTCGCTGACCCGCACAGAGTATGACCTGCTGCTGTTTTTGCTCACACACCGCAACCGTATATATTCGCGCGACGAAATCCTGCGCAACGTGTGGGCCGATGATGGCAATGTCACCTCACGCACCGTCGACACTAACCTCGCCCGCCTGCGCAAAAAGATAGGCGTATACGGAGCCAACATCACCACTCGTCAGGGCTTCGGATATGGCTTCAAAGATTAGAATGTCATATCAGTGGCGTCTGTTTTTCCCGCTCATAGGTCTGCTCTGGCTGCTTTTGGGCGTGACAATGTGGTGGCACTACCGTCAGGAAGATGACATGCGCATGGAGCAAGTGCGCAAACAGATGGATTATATCAACTCCCGCATCCTCTATGAGCGCGACATGGATCAGGATGTATTCTCGCTCTTCAGGTTTCTCCGCGAATACTTCAGAGGAGACAAGATCTTCGAGGATATGCGCATATCGGTCTACGACGCCACAAACGGCACATTGATATATAATCTCGGAATTCCCATTCCCTTTGACCCAGACGACCGCTACACCGAAAACACCGACATCATCGGCGACGACGGAGAGCGACTTGTCTCAGATAAAAAAGGCAAGAGTAAAGGTCGCGAAAAATCGCTGTACTACGCCATAACCCACAGCGACGACGACAATGTTGTCATCTACTCGGCCGTGCCGCTGAGCAATTCAGTGGCAGATGCCTTGCTCCCCGACTCTGAGATGTGGATAACTCTGATACTGATGGCTTTGGCAATCTCGGCGGTGGCATACGGCATGACCCGATATGTAGGCAGCAACATCAAGACGATGCGCGCTTTCGCCACTCAGGCAGCACATAACCAGGATTTCATACCCGACGACAACTTCAGCCACGACGAGCTCGGCGATATCAACCGCCAGATCGTGCATATCTTCAACGAGCGTGCCAAAGCTATAAAAGACATGCAGCGCGAGCACGAACTCACACTGCGCACAATCGAGGAGAAAAACGCCATGAAGCGCCGCATGACAAACAATGTGTCGCATGAGCTCAAGACCCCGGTGTGCATCGTCAAAGGCTATCTCGACACCATTGTCGATAACCCAGACATGGATGAGCGCTCGCGCAACCACTTCATGCGTAAGGCTCAGGAGAACATCAACCGCATGGACACACTCATCAAGGATATAAGCACGCTCAACCGCTTTGATGACGGCGCCGACATCATCCCGACCGAGCTACTTGACTTCCACGATGTAGTGATGACCGTGGAGGCCGAGGCACAGGAGTCGGGGTTAATGCGCGACATGACTTTAGTAAACACCGTGCCTGAGGGCACAATCATCAAAGGTAATTTCTCGCTGCTGGTGGCTATGCTGCACAACCTGCTCAAGAACGCGGTGGCATACTCGCAGGGCACGAAAGTGGGTGTGCGCCTCGACAGCGACAAGAGCAGCATATATCACTTCACATTCTTTGATAACGGTGTAGGCGTTGCCCCCGAGCACCTCGAGCACCTCTTTGAAAGATTTTACTGCGTAGACTCAGGTCGCTCGCGCAAGGCATCGGGCACCGGCCTGGGCCTGCCCATCGTCAAAGACACTGTAGAATTCCACAAAGGCACCATTCATGTGAGCAACGCAGCCGAGGGTGGTCTGGAATTTCACTTCTCCATTCCAAAGGCATCGCCCGAAGACAACGCATAGCAATCGTCGGCAAAACCTGCGCTATTCTAAAAAAAATTATTAAATTTGCGCTTCAATAGCCAAATATTACCTATAACAACTTCATCGACCAATGAAACACGTAGACCGACTCTTAGCCGAGAAACTGCTCAACATCAGCGCAATCAAGCTTCAGCCCCGCAACCCCTTCGTATGGGCATCGGGCTGGAACTCACCTATCTATACCGACAACCGCAAAACCTTGTCGTATCCCGACGTGCGGGCTTTCATCAAAGTAGAACTCTGCCGCACCATTCTCGAAGAGTTTGAGATGCCTCAGGCTGTAGCCGGCGTAGCCACCGGAGCCATCGCCCAGGGTGCGCTCGTAGCCGAGACTCTCGGTCTGCCTTATGCCTACGTGCGCTCAGCGCCCAAGGATCACGGTCTTGAAAACCTCATCGAGGGCAATCTGCAGCCAGGTCAGAAAGTAGTGGTGATCGAAGACCTTATCTCCACAGGCGGCAGCTCGCTCAAAGCCATCGAGGCCATCCGCAACGCCGGTTGCGAAGTAGTGGGCATCATCGCTATTTTCTCCTACGAATTCCCCGTGGCTATAAAGGCATTCAAAGACGCAGGCGTGAAAATGGCCGCTCTCTCGAACTACAACGCCCTGCTCGATGCAGCTCTCGAGACAAACTACATCTCTGAAGCCGACATCGATACCCTCAAGGCTTGGCGTAAAGACCCGGCTGCCTGGACCCCCGACAGCAAGGTAAACGAATAATTCCAAACTCCACTACCGACACCCCTGATTATGGCTAAATATAAAGCAAAGCCAGTGACTGTGGCAATGCCCGCCACCGAAATCGCAGCAAAGTTTGCAGACCTCACCCTGTTTCAGGGCGCACTTGACAAACTTCCCGCCGACGTTGCCGCAAAAGTTGGCGACGTGCACTTCGAGCCCGACGCGCTGGTAATCAACACTCCTCAGCTCGGCGCAATAACACTCAAAGTTGTCGAACGCAACGACTCGCGGGTGGCAATGAGTGCAGTTGGCTCGCCAGTGCCCCTGACAATGGCTGTGGATCTTGCCTCCAAAGACGCTGAATCAACCGAACTGCAGACAGCTATCGAGGTTGAGATACCGGCAATGCTCCGCCCCCTCATTGGCTCTAAAATGCAGGAAGCCGCCGATAAATTCGGCGAACTCATGGCTCGCCTGGCTTCGGCCAACTGATATTGCAGGCCGACGCCATGAAGAAGCTACTTGCACTGCTGAGTCTTTGTGCCGCAACAACATTGTGCAGTTGCTCGCACATCGACAACAACCGTCTGCCACCTGCTGCCGTCAACATTGAGTTTGTGGGCAACTGGGGTATCTACGGCATAAAGGGCGCGCTCGACTGGGTGCGATTCATCAAGCCTGATTCTCCGCGCGACTTTCCATGGTCGGCCGACACTTACACCGGATTCGGCGGTGTGCTCATCATCGGCGACTTCAACGGGCAACCAATGGCCTACGATCTTGCCTGCCCATACGAGTGCAAGCAAAACGTGCGCATCAACGTTGTCACCGGAGGCGACGATGACCTCATCCCCTACGGCGAATGTCCGGTATGCCACAGCACATACGACCTATGCATGAACCGCGGCACTGCAATGTCGGGACCATCGGCACAGCGCGGTTACGGACTGACGATATATCGCGTCTTCCCCGGAGAATACACCGGTTCGATGGTAGTCACACGATAAGCTGCGCGTCACTGTTCAAGACGCATTTCTACGATACTTTGACCCTCTTTCTGTTATTTGCATATATTAACAGAGAGAGGGCTTGCTATTATCCAAAAATTAGTTAATTTTGTTTCTCAAACATTAAACTAAACAGCAGGGGATTCATAAATTCTTCCCTACCAGAAAGACATCAACATCAATCTATTCATTATCTCATACCAAAACTTGCTATTTTATTAGACTATGAATGTAAAAATTCAAAAATCTAAGTACTATGCGCTCGCGGCTATGATAATGACAGGTGCTTCAATGCCGGCTCTCGCAGCCGACAGCCCTGCACCTGCACCCGTCGTAGCAGGCGCCGCAGAAGTCACAGTAAGCGGTACGGTCACAGATGCATCAGGCGAACCACTCACCGGTGTATCAGTAATTGTGCCCGGCACTAAACGAGGTGCCTCAACCAACATCGAGGGTAAATACTCACTGAAAGTAGCCCCCGGTGAAGTACTTCATTTCTCATACGTAGGCTTCAAGCCCACCAGCGTCACCGTAGGCAACAACACCACAGTGAACGTAGTGCTTGAAGAAGACTCGCAGGTGCTCAACGAAGTTGTTGTCACCGCCCTCGGCATCAAGAAAGAAGCCAAGGCCCTCACCTACAATGTGCAGGAAGTAGGCGCCGATGAAATCACCGGTGTCAAGGATGCCAACTTTGTCAACTCTCTCGCCGGCAAGGTGGCAGGTGTAAACATCAATGCATCATCGTCGGGTATCGGCGGCGGAGCTAAAGTGGTTATGCGTGGTTCCAAGTCTATATCGGGCAACAACAATGCCCTCTATGTGATCGACGGTATCCCCATGCCCACCCTCGAGACATCGCAGCCTGAAGACCACTTCTCAGGTTTCGCACAGACCGGCGACGGAGCTGCCATGATCAACCCCGAGGACATCGAGTCGATCAGCGTGCTGTCAGGTGCAGCAGCATCAGCTCTCTATGGTAGCGAGGCTGCCAATGGTGTCATCATGATCACCACCCGCCGCGGCAATGCCGACCAGACACGCATCAGCTACTCAAACTCAACTCAGTTCTACAAAGCAACAGCTACTCCCGAATTCCAGAACACCTATGGTGCCGCTGCCGGCGAGTTCAAGAGCTGGGGCGCCAAGCTCGCCACTCCTTCGAGCTACAATCCCACCGACTTCTTCAAGACCGGCTGGAACGAGACCAACTCTCTGACCATTTCAACCGGCAACAAGCGCAACCAGACCTTTATCTCTCTGTCGGCTACCAACGCCGAAGGTGTGGTGCAGAACAACACTCTCGACCGTTATAACTTCACTATCCGCAACACCAGCAACCTCTACAGCGACAAAGTGCGCCTCGACATGAGCGCAAGCTATATGAATGTTCGCGAGCAGAACATGGTGGCTCAGGGTCAGTACTTCAACCCCATCGTGCCCCTCTATCTCTACTCGCCCTCATACAGCCTCGACGGTCTGCAGATGTTTGAAATCTACGACGAAAGCCGTGGCTTCAAGGTGCAGAACTGGAACTGGGGTGCTATGGGTCTGGGTATGCAGAACCCCTACTGGATCACCCAGCGCGACAAAATGGTCAACCACAAGAACCGCTACCTCATCACAGCAGCTCTGAGCTGGGACATTGTCCCCGGCATCACTCTCTCGGGTCGTGCCAAGGTTGACAACACCACCGAACTGGCTGAGCGTAAATACTCAGCAACCACCGACGCTATCTTCGCTAAAGAAAACGGTGCTTACATCAAAGACGACGCTCAGACACGTCAGATCTACGCCGACGTCATGGTAAATGTCGACAAGCGCTTCGGCGACTTCTCGCTCAACGCCGTGGCCGGTGCTTCGATCAACGACATCAACTATCAGTGGTTCCGTGGCGGTGGCGACCTCAACTCGGTTGCCAACCTGTTCTCGATGACCAATATCAACCCTGTCAACACAAAGACCGACCAGGAAGGCTATCACGACCAGACTCAGAGCATCTTTGCAACCGTGCAGCTCGGCTGGCGCTCTATGCTCTATCTTGACCTTGCCGGCCGCATCGACTGGGCATCGGCTCTCGCATGGACTTCAGAGAACCACGTGGCATATCCCTCAGTAGGTCTTTCTGCCATCCTCACCGAAATGATCCCCGCCCTGCGCGGCAACAGCGTACTGTCATTCCTGAAGCTGCGCGGCAGCTACAGCGAGGTCGGTAACTCGCCCATGCGCTTCATCGCATATCAGACCTATCCTCTTGAGTCAGGCTCACCCACAACCCAGACCACTTATCCCAACACCGACCTCAAGCCCGAGCGCACCAAGGCATGGGAAGTAGGTCTGCAGTCGCGCCTGTGGAACGACAAACTGTCGCTCAATGTGTCGCTCTATAAGACCTCAACCTATAACCAGATCTTCAACCCCACCCTCTCGGCAGGCTCAGGTTACTCGTCGATCTACATCAACGGTGGCCAGGTTGACAACAAGGGTATCGAAGTAAGCCTCGGTCTTAACCAGAACCTCGGTCCTGTGCAGTGGCAGTCAAATGTGTCATACTCGCTCAACCGCAACAAGATCAAGAAGCTTCTGAAGCCCACCACCCTCGCCGGTGGCCTCGTAGTTGAGCAGCAGATGCTCGACATCGCTTCGCTTGGCAATGTCAACAGCCGACTCGTAGAAGGTGGCTCTATCGGCGACCTCTATGTGACCGCTCTTGCCCGCGACCACCACAACCACATCATCGTGAACTACGTTGAGAACACCGTGTCGGTTGACCGCAACGCCGGTGACCTCAAAGACGGTTGGGTATACGCAGGCAACGCCGAACCCAAATACACTATCGGTTGGCGCAACACCTTCTTCTGGAACAACTTCTCACTCGGCTTCCTCATCAACGGCCGATTCGGCGGTAAGTGCGTGTCAATGACTCAGGCTTACATGGATGCCTACGGTACATCTAAGCGTTCAGCCGAAGCCCGCGACAGAGGTGGTGTCTACATCAACGGCCAGCTCGTGCCCGCTGCTCAGAAATATTATGAGACTGTTGGTCTTGGTGCAGGTGAAGACTATGTTTACGACGCAACCAACATCCGTCTGGCAGAACTCACCTTCGGCTACGACATTCCTGTTAAGAAGTGGGTCAACTGGATCCAGGGCCTCAACGTGTCGTTCACCGGCCGCAACCTCTTCTTCTTCTACAAGAAGGCTCCTTATGACCCCGAGCTCACAGCAAGCACAGGCACAGGCATGAGCGGTATGGACTACTTCATGATGCCCAGCCTCCGCAACCTCGGCTTCTCTGTCAAAGTTAACTTCTAAGCTCACTCACCACGATGAAAAAATACAACAATATCACCAAAATACTCAGCGGAGTGGCTATGACCGGCGCACTGATGCTCACCACAGCGTGCACCGACTCATTCGACAAGTGGAACATCAACCCCAACGAAGCCACCCCCGACCAGATGCAGCAGGATAACCTCAACACAGGTGCCTACTTCGCACAGATGCAGCGCGGCGTGCTCCGCGTGGGCCGCGACATGGGCGGTGAATACCAGATTTCAGAGACCCTCGACGCAGGTCTGTTCGCAGGCTACTTCGCCACCATCAACCCCGGTTATGGCGGTGTCGCATCAAACCACAACGACATGTATAACCTGCAGCCTCACTGGTATGACAAACCCTTTGAGAATGCTTACACCCAGATCATGCAGCCCTGGCACGAGATCGTGAAGGTCACAGAGCCCACAAGCCCTGCCCGTGCAATGGCAACGATCATCAAGGTGCTCGGCATGCAGCGCATCACCGACAAATACGGCCCCATCCCCTACAGTGCTTTCGGCGAAGCTATCGAGCTCCCCTACGACTCGCAGAAGGATGTGTATTATACAATGTTTGACGAACTCGCAGAGGCCATCACCAACCTCACCACATATTGCGACGCCAACTCAAACCCCTATCTTGCCAAGTATGACATCGTCTACAGCGGCGACGCCCGCAAGTGGGTCAAGATGGCCAACACCCTGCGCCTGCGTATGGCAATGCGTGTGAGCTATGTCGACGAAGCCAAGGCCCGCACTGAGGCTCAGGCTGCGCTTGCCAACAGCTACGGTCTGATGACTTCAAAGTCAGACGACGCCATCCTCCACAACAACACAGGCAACTTCACCTACACCAACCCTCTGTGGGAAACCCAGACAAGCTGGTATGACGAAGCCATGAGCGCCACCATCGATGTATATCTCAACGGCTACAGCGACCCCCGCATGGCGGCCTACTTCAAGCCCAACAACGATGGCAACTATCGCGGCATGCGCAACGGCACAGCCAACCCCAACAAAGCTAACTGCCATGCAAAGTGCTCGGCTGTGAACGCCGAAGCCACAAGCGACCTGGTGTGGATGCGTGCCGCCGAGGCATACTTCCTGCTTGCTGAGGCTAAACTGCGCCTTGGTCTTGGTGACGAAACCGTGCAGAGCTACTATGAGAAGGGCGTGCGCGAGAGCTTTGCCTCTGTCGGTGCTGCCGACGTTGACAAATATCTTGCCGACACCGAATCTCGCCCCAACACCACCTGGGTTAACCCCGTCAACAATCAGAACGTGAGCGTTGCCGATTGGGTATCAGATGTGCCCACAGCATGGAATGCAACAGCATCACAGGCTAAGCAGCTCGAGCAGATCATGACTCAGAAGTGGCTCGCCCTCTTCCCCGACGGCATGGAGGCATGGAGCGAAATGCGTCGCACCGGCTACCCCGGCTTCGTGCGCATCAACTCATACAATGCCACAACCGAAGTTGCTCAGAACGAGCTTATCTCACGTCTGAAATTCCCCTCGAGCGAGTACTCAAACAACTCGACAAACGCTCAGGCAGCCGCAGCCACACTCGTTGGCGGCGACAAGGCCGGCAGTCGTCTGTGGTGGGATGTTAAGCGTTGATATTTCCAGATTCCAGTCACACCTTATTTATAAGAATCACATACGCAATGAAAATCTCAAAATATCTGATCTCGATGCTTGCCATGGGCGCCATGCTCTCGGCCTGCAACGATGATATCGACAACGACCAGGTAATAGATCCCTATACCTATAGCGATCTCTATTACCAGAACCTGCGCGACTACAAGAACAGCGATCACGAAATCGCTTTCGGCTGGTTTGCACAGTATGGCGCTGCCAACTCGATGGCAGTGCGCTTCCTGGGTCTGCCCGACTCGCTCGACATCTGCTCACTCTGGGGCGGTATTCCCCCCGAAGGCAGCATCGACCGCGAGGAAATGCGCTTCGTGCAGAAGGTGAAAGGCACAAAGATGATGGTGGTTGCCATCACACGTATTGATGCCGAGACCTCTGAAAAACCCTTCGTGCCCCTCTACAAAGAAGGTCGCGCAGAGAACAATCAGGAGAAAATCGACGAGGCCATCCGCCAGTATGCCCTCTACTTCGTAGACCAGGTCTTTGAAAATGACCTCGACGGCTTCGACGCCGACTATGAGCCCGAAGGCGACTATCTGTCGAACGACCACTTCCGTCTTTTCTACAAGACACTCGCCCTCTACATGGGTCCTAACCCCGACATTACTGAGGAAGAGCGTCTGCAGCTCATCCAGGAGCGCTACGGCAAAGACCAGACCGACACTCACAAACTGCTCAACATCGACCAGACCTCAACCGCTCTGGCTGATCTTGCGCCCTACTCCAACTACTGCTTCCTGCAGGCTTACGGTGGCGGCACAGGTGCCGGCAACTGGCCCGACGAACAGGTTGTATACTGCTGCAACATGGGTGACAACTGGCAGGGCTCTATGCAGTCGATGTATAACCAGGCTCGCTACAAACCCGCCAACGGCAAGCGCAAAGGCGGCTTCGGCGCATTCTTCATCCACCGCGACTACAACGTGGTGCCTGTCTACAATCCCGAGCCTTACTTCCGCTTCCGTCAGTGCATCCAGATCCAGAATCCCGCTGTGCATTGATATGCAAAGTAAACAACACGCTTAAATCAAAAAACACCAATTATGAAAAAGTATAATTTAGCATACGCCGCAGCTCTTGTAATGGCCGCAGCCACCATCACCGGTTGCTCCAACGATAAGACATACGACTTCGAGGGTGATCCCTACAACCGCGTATATGTGGCCGACTATTCCGGCTCTTTCAAACTGATTCAGACCCCCGCTATGGCAATCAGCGGTCTGAACGTACCTATGGTAGTGAAATGCAACCAGGTTGCCAAGGAAGATATCAACGTTACCTTCGTAATCGACAATGCACTGATTGACGAGTACAACGCTGAGTTCGGCACATCTTTTGCTCCCGTTCCCGCAGAAGCACTCGCTATCGACAACTACTCTGTTGTTATTCCCGCCGGCGACATGAAGGCCAGCGAGGAGTTCACCGTAAAGCTCACCGATGACAACGATATCCTCACAACTATGGATAACCCCGACGGCTATCTGTTGCCCGTGCGCATCGACAAGATGGACTCTTCATCGGCCCGTCTGTCGACCAATATGAACAACATCAGCTACCTTGCCCTCGTTATCTCGCACGACAACATCGACGGCGACGCTACTGCTGATAACCGTCAGGGCACACTCGTTGCTGACCGCTCAGGCTGGAGACTCGTAGAACCTGCTGACGAAGACGGCAGCGCACTGTTTGACGGCAACGCTCAAAACGCCCTCGAGCTTTATGACGATCCTTCGACCGTTATCATCGACCTCGGCAAGGAATATACCTTCGACGGCATCATGGCTAAATATGCCTTCGGCTGGGGTGCATGGAGTTGGGATTACGGCTCGCTGTCACTCGGCACCGAGATCTACACCTCAACCAACGGCACATCATACACCGGCTGGGGCGAAACCAAGACCGGCAGTTCATGGTCTGGCGCTGAAATGGTAGGCTTCATGGGCGCTGTCACCGCACGCTACATCAAACTCGTTGTTCCCGGCGAATTCTCTTGCGGCGACTTCAACATCTACGCTCTTTAATTGAATAATCTTATCACAAGACATTAAACAATGAAGAAATATATCTTAGGCTCCATCGTGGCACTGCTCGCACTTGCAGGCTGCGACAATGGCGCTGAATTCTCCGACAAAGTGTTTGTGACCGGCACACTGCAGTCATCAAACATCCGTTTTCTTGTCGACGGCCAATCAAGCATAGGTATCACCGTGTCATCGTCGGCAAAAGTATCTGCGCCTGTCACCATGAAGCTCGATGCAGCTCCTGAGCTTCTCGACGCCTACAACACAAAGATGGGTCGCAACTACCAGCTCCCCCCCGCTGATGCATACACTATCGAGGGCGGCAACGTCACCATCCCCACCGGTCAGACACTCTCAAGCGCCATCAAGCTCACAGCCGACGGCAGCAAGCTTCAGGAAGGCGTTGCCTACTGTCTGCCTGTGTCAATCAGCAATGTCGAGGGTGACCTCTCAGTTCTTGAGTCATCGAAGACTGCATACGTTGTTTTCAACAAGGTCATCAACATCAAGGCAGCTAACCTTGGTCGCCGCGGTGGTTTCGACATCAAGGGTTTCTGGGGTGAAGGATCGCCTGTAGAAGCTCTCGGTCAAATGACACTTGAGATGAAGGTGCTCCCCGTTAGCTTCCCCAATGAGCCCCGCTCGGCCAACGGTATTTCATCGCTCTGCGGTTGCGAGGAAAACTTCCTCTTCCGTTTCGGCGACGGCGCGGGCAACCCCTGCAACAAACTCCAGTTTGTAAAAGGCTCTATCGGCACAGCATCACATCCCGACAAGAAAGACCACTATGAATCTTGGGTTGAGAAGACTTTTGAGACCGGCCACTGGCTGCACTTCGCAGCCGTATATGACGGCCAGTATCTGCGCATCTATCTCGACGGTGAGCAAATTCACTTCACCGAGACCAAGAATGGCGGTACAATCAACCTGTCTATGGCCTACGACGGTCATGCCTGGGATAAAGACGGCTTCGCCATCGGTCGCTCGGCAGGCTATGCCCGCTACTTCGACGGCTATGTATCAGAGTGCCGTGTATGGAATGTTGCCCGCACCACCGAGCAGCTCGAAAACGGTATCTGCTACGTAGATCCCACCAGCGAAGGCCTCATCGGCTACTGGCGCTTCAACGGCGAAACTCAGGAAGACGGCACCGTGCTCGATGAAACCGGCCACGGCTACAACGCCACACCCTTCGGCACCGTCACCTACGTCGACAACCAGAAGTGCCCCTACTAATGCACATGCGCGGATAGCATAATCCACGCCATTATACACCACACCGGCGCGTCGCCCCTAAGAAGGCAACGCGCCGGTGCTGTTTTTCCTATTTATACCTGACGCGGATTGTCGATAGTCATCATAACTGCCGGGGGCAGGAAGGCATCTTCGATGTGCTCGGTGGTGTAGCGCCCCGGCACTCCTATGACAGTTATAATGTCGAAACGATATGGCAGATCGATTTCTTTAACTCGCAGATATGTATCGGCTGCATACACAAGATTGCGCATTTTCTTGGCATCCACAGCCTCGGTGGGGTCTTCATAATTATCTGATCGGGTCTTTACTTCAACAAACACAATGAATCCGTCTTTGCCGGCCACAATGTCAATCTCATATCTGCCTGATCGCCAGTTAACATCAATCAAAGCATAGCCATGACCGACAAGAAAGTCGCGCACCACGCTCTCGCCCCAGTCGCCTGTTTTCTTTGTTTTCTCGCGGGCACTCATCGCATGCGGTTAAGTGCATCGAGCATCTGCTGAAGTTCATCGCGCACACCCTTAAGCTTCTCAAGAGTCTGTGCCCTGCGCGAAACGCCACGATGATTGCGCTGCAACTGCTCTCGCGCTGCATCAATCTTGAGACCCTTGTCATGCAGAAGATATTGCACAAGCTGCAGTGCCTCAATATCGCGCGGAGTGAAAAAGCGTATGCCATGCTCATTGCGCCGCGGCCTTATCACAGAGGGGAAAGTAGCTTCCCAAAATCTGATGGTTGACGCCGGCAACGACAGCATTTCAGACACTTCGCGAATCTTATAATATTTTTTTGTAAATTCTTCGGCAGACATTTCTGAGGTGTATTTGGTTTACAAGCGCTAAGATACAAAAATTTTCACATCGGCATACCGAAGATTTTCATTCCTCCGATTTTTTTACTGATTTACGGGCACTCTTCTTTTTTGTTGCCGGTGATGGAGCCTTTGAACGATGCGCAAGTTCTTCCGCCAAATATTTTGCTGTGGGCGAGTCTGTCGCAGCAACTTCCTCAGGAGTGCCGGTGGCAATAATGCGACCACCATGTATACCACCTCCGGGGCCGAGGTCTATAATGTGATCGGCGTGCACAGCTACGTCAAGATTATGCTCTATCACCACTACGGTGTTGCCGCGGTCAACAAGCTTGTCGAGCAGCGACAGAAGGGTGCGCACATCATCGAAATGCAGACCGGTCGTGGGCTCATCAAGAATAAAGACAGTACGCCCCGAGTCGCGGCGGGCAAGCTCTGCTGCAAGTTTCACACGCTGATTCTCGCCTCCGCTGAGCGTAGACGATGGCTGACCGAGCTTTATGTAACCCAATCCGATCTCAGAAAGGACCTGCAACTGGCGGGTGATAGCAGGGATTCCTGCAAAAAACTCAAGCGCCTCAGAGATAGTCATGTCCAGCACATCGGCTATCGACTTGCCTTTATAACGCACCTCGAGAGTCTCACGATTATATCGCTTGCCTCCGCACACCTCACATGGCACAAGCACGTCGGGCAAAAAATTCATCTGCATCGTGCGGTAACCGTTGCCTGAGCATGCCTCGCAGCGGCCACCGGCTACATTAAAAGAGAAACGGCCGGGCTTATAGCCGCGTATTTTAGCCTCGGGAAGATTGACAAAAAGCTGACGTATAGCAGCAAACAAGCCGGTGTAAGTAGCCGGATTAGAGCGTGGCGAACGGCCAAGAGGCGACTGGTCAACAGTCACAACCTTGTCGATATGTTCAAGACCGTCAACTGACTCGTAAGGCAGCGGAGCCTGGTTCGACCTATAAAAGTGCTGCGAGAGAATTGGCTGTAATGTGCCGTTGATCAACGACGACTTGCCACTCCCCGACACACCGGTCACACAAACAAAGCTGCCCAAGGGTAATTTAAGATCTACATTTTTTAGATTATGGCCGGTAGCACCACGGAGAGTGATGAAACAGCCGTTGCCCGGTCGACGCACCGCCGGCACATCAATGCTCCTGCGGCCCGACAGATAGTCGGCAGTGAGGGTGTTGCATGCGAGCATCTTGTCGGGTGTCCCTTGATAAACGACATTACCGCCGCCACGGCCGGCGCGCGGCCCTATATCCACTATATAGTCGGCGGCAAGCATCATGTCTTTATCGTGCTCCACCACAACTACTGTGTTATCTGCCTGCACAAGACGCTTCAACGAGTCGATCAAACGCAAATTATCGCGCTGATGCAAACCGATACTCGGCTCATCGAGAATATATAGCACATTAACAAGCTCACTGCCAAGCTGAGTAGCCAGACGTATTCGCTGACTCTCGCCACCGCTGAGCGTGGCCGATGCTCGATCAAGCGACACATAATCAAGGCCGACATCAAGCAGAAACTTCACACGCGTGCTAATCTCCTTGAGAATTTCGGCGGCAATAATACCGTCTGTGCCCTCAAGAGAGCCTTTGAGACTCTCAACCCAGCGGAGCAGATCGGCTATATCCATGCGCGACACCTGCGAGATATTGCGGTCATCGATAAAGAAGTGCAACGCCTCGCGGTTAAGACGGTCGCCATGACACTCAGGACATACTACTCGCGAATAGAATTGTCCGCTCCACTTGCGTGCCTTATCATCAGCATCGTCTCCGGCCTGCATCTCTATGTATTTGAGCAGGCCATCGTAGCTGAGAAAATAGTTGGTGGTCGACATGGTGTCGTTTTTCAGCGGAAGTCGTTCATCGGTGCCCTCGAGAATTTCAGTGAGGGCCTCGGGAGGAAGATTGCGCACCGGAGTCTTGAGCGTGCAACCATGTTTGTCGCATATAGCTGCGATCTGCCAGAATATAGTAGTATTCTTGTATTTTCCCAACGGCAGGATAGCGCCTTCGTGGATAGACAACGACTGGTCGGGGATAATCTTCTCTGTGTCGATGATGTTTACGGCTCCAAGCCCCTTGCAACAGGGGCACGCTCCTTGCGGAGAATTAAATGAGAAATTATGTGGAGCCGGCTCGCGGTAACTGATACCACTCACAGGATCCATGAGACTTTGACTGTAATGATAGGTGCGATCATCATCGGCATCAAGAACCATCATCTCCTTGTCGCCCTGATGCAAGGCAGTCTCCACACTTCGACGCAGACGGTCGGCATCCTTTCGCGACACCTTTAATTTATCTATTACGAGCTCAACATCGTGGTTTTTATAGCGGTCAAGTTTGAGTCCGGGAATGATTTCCTTCATCTCGCCGTCGGTACGCACGTTTATATATCCCTTCTTGCGCATCTGCTCGAAAAGCTCCTTGTAGTGTCCCTTGCGGTTCTTTACAAGCGGAGCAAGGAGGTATATCTTCTTTCCCTCAAATTTATCGAGAATCAGATCTACAATCTTCTCATCGGTATACTTCACCATGGGTTCACCCGTGATGTAGCTGCGGGCTTTGCCGATGCGAGCATAGAGAAGACGCAGGAAGTCATATATCTCAGTGGTAGTGCCTACGGTGCTTCGCGGATTGCGATTGACGGTTTTCTGCTCTATTGCTATCACCGGGCATAACCCGTCGACAAAATCCACATCAGGGCGCTCCATGTTGCCAAGCATGTTGCGGGCATACGACGAGAAAGTCTCTATATAGCGCCGCTGGCCTTCGGCATATATTGTGTCGAAAGCAAGCGATGACTTGCCACTGCCGCTAAGGCCGGTGACTACTGTGAGGGCCTTGTGAGGAATGGTGACATCGATGTTCTTGAGGTTATTGACACGCGCGCCGATGACACTTATAGCGTCATCGGGCAGCATGGCGGTTGTTATATTGTTATCGTGTTGTTCGTTAGTTATATGAGACATCTATATATATTGATGTTTTACTTTTTTAACTTCAATTTCTGACTATATCTCAGAGGCATCAATGCTGTTTCTTACTCCACGCCGAGTTATAGACCGATGATTTGCGTTGCTTAGACTTATAAAGCGAATGCTGCTCAGGGATACGCACGGTATAGTTTTTTCCAGCTTTGTTAGTGAGTTTGCGTGCACGTATCCAGGGGTTTGCATCGCGCAATTGTGCGTAGGTGATGCCATGCTCCTTTGCCCACACAGCCCAATCCTCCACCGGACCGCTGACCTCCTCGGTTTTATATTCGATAGGCTGATATAACTGATCGGGGCGCACCAGATAGCCATAAGCCTCGGGGTTCTCCATGATTGTCTTCATTGCGAGAAGCCGATATATATAACGCGCAGTCTCGTCGTTGAGATAAAGATCGTAGGCCGAAGAAACACCCTGTTTCTCGAGCTCGGTGGATATGCGAGCCTGTCCGGCATTATAGCTGGCCGCAGCCGACTCCCAATTACCGTATTTAGAATAGGCCGCGCGCAGATATTTTGCCGCCGCACGGGTGGCCTTCTCCACATCATATCGCTCATCAACCTCATCGCTCACCTCCAGACCGTATTGCTTGGCAGTTGCAGGCACAAACTGCCATATACCGGCTGCCTTGGCAGGCGAGTAAGCCAATGGATTCAGATAACTCTCAATGCAGGCAATATATATAATGTCGGCAGGCACACCGGCTTGTTTGAGTATCGGAGCTATAACAGGGAAATAACGGTTGGCTCGCTTGAGAGTAAGCAGAGTATTTCCATGAGTATAGGCCATTGAAGATAGCTCGCGGTCATAGCGCTCATACATGTCTATGCGGTCAAGGTCTACCTTCTTACCGGCAAAAGTAACTGATGAAGGGATATCCGGGTTACGAATCTCAGAGAAGTCACTCTGTGCCCTTGCCAACATAGGCAGTGAAAAAGTAGTCAGTAGCGCAGCTGCTATCGCGCAGCGATATATGTTTTTTAGTGTCATAGGTCAGTGAAGAGAGAGTGTGTGGTAGTGATTAAAACGGCAATTTATTCCTCGGCCGGCTCCTCGGGAGCGGCAGGGCTGTCGTAGCCCTTGTATCTTATAACGTTGATGTCGCCGCTAAGTTTGTACTTGCGGTCATCAGCACCGCGAGCTTCTATTACATAGAAATACACACCGGCGGGCACAAGCTTGCCTTTATATCTACCGTCCCAGCCTTGCGAAGGATGCGTGAGTGTTGCCACCTGCACACCCCAGCGGTTGAAAATTGCACAGTGAAAATCAATTATAGATTTATAGCTCACACGCCACTCATCGTTGACACCTTCGGATGCTCCCGGCGAAAATGCATTGGGACACTCCAGGCGAGAATCGCCGATATACACAGTATATGTGTCTCCATAATACTCGCAGTTGCCTGATGCATCGGCTGCAACAAAGCGCACATAACTATAGCCTTGCTCACGAAAAGTATATGTGAAGTCGAGGTCACTGTATTGCAAATCTATGAGATCAAATTCTTCATCGCGGGCAATCTGCCACTGGTGGAATTCAGCACCATCGGTCACGGCTGCCGTAAAGGTCACTTCACACGGACCGCTGCCTCCGAGAGCCTCACTACCCTCTTCGGTCTTTTCATTCGGTGCATCATGCTCTGTGGCTTCTGCCTTGGTGTGAGCCTCTACAGCCATCGGATTCACAGTATGTGTGGAATGAACCACCGGCTGCCCCCAGGCTATGAGAAAGCGGTCGCCGGTGACAGTGAACTCTGTGGCACACAATGGGCTCGGCACACGCACTACTCCATCTACACCGGCGTGTGCCACCGTGTGTTCTCCGGTCTGCTGATTATAAGCATAGACAGTTTCATCAAAAACAAGTGTATTATAACTCACCTGAATATCGCGCGGAATCTCAACCGGCCGACCGTTTATAGTGTAGTAGTTGATGACCGGTGCGCTGCCGTGTAGTTTTAAAGCAAGCCTGTCGCAGTCGCTTTCGGCATCGAGCACCGACACCCCTGTCACATCATAAAGGTGATGCGAGTAATCGGTAACCCAATAATATTTACTACGCCCTGTAGAGCTCTCAACCACATAGCCCATATCGCCGCTTTGCAACGAAAAAGTCACAGTGCCGCGTATAAGTGAAGACGACTCTATCTGCTGGGCGTATGCAGCACCGAGATTAGAGAAGATATACACTTTAGCATCCGCCGCAACACCCTCGACAGGTACAGAAGCCTTAACACCCAGAGTGTTGTCGAGCACATAGATACCGTCGAGACCGCTGTTTGCCGTAGGCGAAATTTCTATCGGTGTTTCAGTAGCGTCGGAAAAACTGAGTTGCGCATGCATTGAGTCGGCGATAAAAAGCAACGACAGCGCAAAACATGCGCGTTTGAGAATGATATGATAATTGTTGATGACAGACATGCCCGTTTAATATTTATATTGGTGCCGGGTAGGCTAATAAACTACAAAGATACAAATAATTTTGCCTCAAGCCTCGCCACACGCACACTATAGTCAACGCTGTCATGAGATAGTTATTGGTTAATTTTTATTAAATCATAGTTTGATTTTTGTGTCTATATGCCAACAAACAGGCATTTTTACTTGTTGCAATTAAAAAGATGTGCTATCTTTGCAGCATAAAAGCCAACATGCATTAGCCACAACTCACAGGCAATGGTAATGCCGGGCATGTTGCTGCCACTCCCTCCTCCGATATCACATCATCACCCCAAGACAATAAACGGATTTTTTTACAAGATTGCGCACGAGGTCGCCGTTATTTTTGTCATGCGGCCATAATATCGTTTCAATCAATTTATTTAACTCCCACAGATTAATTACCCAAAGTGTGCCATGTGTTCACACCTTGTCTCTGTGAAAACCAAGCAAATCTACATCCCCCAACTCTACATATATTATAATGTATACTTTATTTGAATTGGAAGCTATGCCTATCGAACGTCTTGTGTCGATAGCACAGTCTATGAATGTATCGAAGATCAACCCTGAAAACCGCGAAGAACTGGCCTACAGCATTATAGACCAGCAGGCTCTCGACAAGGCTTCGTCGTCGACCAAGCCAAAGAAGGATCGCGAGCCACGCAACGCGGCCAAAGAGAAAAGCAATAAACCCGCCGACGAAGCTCAGGCCGACGACAACTCAAAACAGCCCGGGCGCCGTGGTCGCAAGAAGAAAGATGCTCAGCCTGCCTCATCGCAGCCTGAAACAGCTGATAAACAACCTGCAATTGAGCAGACTCCCGCATCTGAAGCCGAAACCACACCGGCAGATAATCAGGATGCAGCAACAGGAGATACGGACGGCGTAGCGACTATAAAGCGTCGTCGTGGCCGCCCCTCTAAAGCCGAGAAAGAGGCCCGCGAGCGTGCTCTGCGCCAACAGGTTTCCGGCGAGCAGACCGACCAGGCTAAAGACAATGCCAATCAGTCCGACAGCCAAAACACAGAAGCCGCCGTAAAGGATAGCCCCAATAACGAGCAACCTCAACCCGCAGTCCCTGCCGAAGAAACGACAGTTAAAACCGATAATCAGACCGAACCTGAGCAGACGGCTGCAAACACAGGGCGCCGTGACTTCGGTAAGCGCGATGCATCGTTCTCGTCGTTCTTCCCCACCGGTGGCGCCCGCAAATTTGTGCCTCGCTCGCAGCGCGACAAAGATACACAGCAGGCTCAACAGCCCCAGCAACCAATACAGCAGGCGGCTCCGGCTCCTATTGTAATCCACGAACCGGGTCAACCAGCACAACCTGGTCAAGGCAAAAAAAACAAGAAAAACCGTCAGCAGGCACAGCAGATGGCTGCATACAGCTTCGATAACGTGCTGACCGCATCAGGCGTACTCGAAATCATGCCTGAAAACCACGGTTTCCTACGTTCGAGCGACTATTATTACATGCCCTCGCCCGACGACATCCTAATTTCGCAGCAGCAGATAAAGGCTGCAGGCCTCAAGACGGGCGACGTTGTGGAGTGCACCGTACGCCCCCCACGAGAAGGCGAAAAATATTTTGTGCTCACATCAATCAACATGGTCAATGGCCGTCGCCCTGAGTTTATCCGCGACCGCGTGGCCTTCGAGCACCTTACCCCTCTTTTCCCCGAAGAAAAATTCAACCTCACCGCCGGCCAGACATGCAACCTCTCAACCCGCGTTGTCGACATGTTCTCGCCTATAGGCAAGGGTCAGCGCGGTCTCATTGTGGCACCTCCCAAAACAGGTAAGACCATTCTGCTCAAGGATATTGCCAACGCCATCGCCGAGAACCATCCGGAAACCTACATCATGATTCTGCTCATCGACGAGCGCCCGGAAGAGGTGACCGATATGAGCCGCAGCGTAAATGCCGAAGTCATAGCA
>CAZAME010000005.1:0-42898 GCA_964486445.1 uncultured Bacteroides sp.
CCCTCCGACAAGCCCCGCCCGTCACACACACGACGAGCGGGGCTTTCTGTTTTTTTATCCTCTCGCTCATTGCGAAGATAAACCAAGATCATTCTTGATATTTTTGCTCTGATGGTTACTTTTTGTGTGAGAGGGGTTGATTGAGGACTTGAAATTGGTTAAATTTGCATATTGAATTTATAAATAGCAGATTCTACCTTATTTCTAAGTATGACAAAGTATCTTAACGCTCTACTTAAATTGATTTTTGCGCTGGTGGTGTGCACGCCGTTTATGGCGCATAGTGAGATTGTTCTTGTAAAAGATGGTCACGCTAAGGCGAAGATTGTATGCGCCCACGGCGATGCGTATGCAGCAAAGGGTGCGCAGTTGCTCAACCGCATGCTATCTGAGATCTCCGGTGACACACTGGCTATTGTCGATAAAATTGGTAAAGGCGCTGGATATGTGGTTATTGGCAATAAAGCCGAGAAAGCGGCAAATGGTGGTTTTGAGATCATTTCAGACAAGGGAAATCTGTATATAAACACAGCGGGTGGCAAGGGTGCGCTTTATGGCGTCACTGAGCTGCTTGAGCGTTTTATGGGTGTAGATTACCTCAGTAAGAACTACTATACCTTTGACAAGCAGTCGACTATAGTGCTACCTGATATTGATGTCGTGGAGACTCCGGCTTTCAGATTCCGTCAGACTCAGTGTTATGCCATGCGCGATTCGGTGTACTATGACTGGATGCGTCTGTGCTCGCCGAGCGATGTGTTTATTGATAACATGTGGGTGCATACTATGGACCGACTGCTACCGGCAAGTAAATATGGCAAGGAGCATCCGGAGTATTATTCGTTTATAAACGGAGAACGCCGACCCGGTAACCACAGCCAGTGGTGTTTGACAAGCGATGCTGTTTTTGAAGAAGTCTGCATGGTGCTTGACTCTGTATTCGCAGCAAATCCGGGCCTGTCGCTAATATCGGTCAGCCAGAATGATGGTAATGACACTAATTGTACGTGTGAGCTGTGTTCTGCTCTCGAGGAGTATGAGGGATCGCCTTCTGGGCCTATCATTCACTTTATGAATAAGCTCGCTAAGCGTTACCCCGACAAGGAGTTCTCGACATTGGCTTATCTGTTCTCAATGCAACCACCACGTCATGTGAAGCCGCTGCCTAACGTAAACATTATGCTTTGCGACATTGACTGCATGCGTGAGGTGCCGCTCACGGATAACGCTTCGGGTCGTGATTTTGTCAGGGCTATTGAAGGCTGGTCTAAAATCAGCGATAATATATTTGTATGGGATTACGGCATTAACTTTGATAATATAGTGACACCCTTCCCTAACTTCCATATCATGCAGCCCAACATACAGCTGTTTCACAAGCATCATGCAAATATGATGTTTGAGCAGATACACGGCGGAGAAGGCTGCGACCTCTCGGAACTCCGTGCATATCTGGCGGCAAAGCTGATGTGGAATCCGTATATAGATCTTGATGCCACTATTTGGCACTTCCTGAAAAAATATTATGGAGCTGCTGCCGGCAAGATATATCAATACATAATGTTGCGCGAGGGGGGCCTGCTTGCCTCAGGCAAGAGCCTTTGGATATATGATTCGCCTGTCACGCACAAAGACGGTATGCTTAACAAGGCGATGATGAAGGAGTATAACCGCTTGTTTGACGAAGCAGAGGCAGCAGTGGCTGCAGACTCGGCATCACTCGCGCATGTGCAGATGGCCCGCCTGCCTATCATGTACTCTGCTCTTGAAATAGCACGCGCCAGTGGTATAGACGACGTAGAAGCCACTAAAGCTGAGGTGAAACGTTTTGGTGAGCTTTGTGCCAAGTATGGAGTGAAGTCGCTCACCGAGCGCATCAATCCGCCGGCTGAATATTGTGAGATTTATCTTGACCGTTATATGCCAAGCCAGGAGGTTAACAAAGCTCTTGGCGCTAAAGTCACATATACCATTCCACCAAAGGCAAGCTATATGCATATTGCAGACAAGGCCCTTACGGATGGCCTGTATGGTGGCACAACTTATGTAGACAGCTGGGTAGGCTGGGAAGGCACCGACGGAGACTTCACCATTGATCTGGGCGAGATAACCGATGTGAGTGAAGTCGCCACAGACTTCCTCCATCAGTCGGGTGCGTGGATTCTTGAGCCAAAAGCTGTGACATGGTATATCTCGACCGACAACGAGAATTTCACGGAAATCGGACATCATGAGTTTGCTGAAGATCGTGACATGGCCGTGAAGTTCAATACCGTTAAGGCCACGCTTGATACCCCGGCTAAGGCCCGCTATGTGAGAGTGAAGGTAGATACACTCGGTTTGTGCCCATACTGGCACTTCGGTGTCGGTCATCCTGTGTGGTTCTTCATCGACGAAGTGACCGTAAAATAAGCAAAACAATAATCATAAAAATACTATAAACCAATCATGATCCTCAAGAAAACAATCTGGACCATTGCCGGCGCCATGGTGGCGGTAACTGCTACGGCACAGAGTGAGCTTCCCTACTATCGCGACATCAATGTCGTGTCGGTCAACAAGGAGGCTCCACGTGCGGCATTTAATATCTACCCCGATCGTGTAAAGGCTCTCGAAGGTAACTTCATAGCCAATGCCAATTATCTGCCGCTCAACGGCACTTGGAAATTCTATTATACTGATTCGGAGAGCACACTGCCGGCCGGTATCACGGATAAGGGTGTCGACACGTCGGCGTGGAGCGATATCACGGTGCCCGGTAACTGGGAAGTACAGGGCTTCGGCACACCGATATACACCAATACGTTCTATGATTTCCAGCCGCGAAATCCGCAGCCTCCGGAACTTCCTTCAAACGTTCCGGCCGGGGTTTATAAGCGCACATTTACCTTGCCTGAAAACTGGAAAGACGATGATGTGTATCTGTATATCGGCGGAGCAAAATCGGGTGTATATGTCTATGTCAACGGCAAGGAAGTAGGCTATAACGAAGACTCCAAGAATCCTGCGGAGTATCTGCTCAACAAATATCTTGTGCCCGGCGAGAACGAAATAACAGTGAAGATGACCCGCTGGTCTACAGGATCATATCTCGAGTGTCAGGATTTCTGGCGCCTGAGCGGCTTTGAGCGCGATGTATATCTCTACGCCACACCCAAAGTGACGCTGAAAGATTTTATGGTTCTGTCGACACTTGACTCGACTTATAAGAACGGTATATTTGATCTTGAGACAATAATTGGTAATAGCTCAGAACACTCGCAGAGTGTGATCGTGAAGTTTGAATTGCTCGACAAGGCCGGCAAGAGCGTGCTGTCGCAGGCCCGCACAGTGACCGTGCCCGCAGCAGGCACTGCATCTGTAGATTTTGATAAAACAGAGCTTGCCGATGTGCTCACATGGAGTTCGGAGGCGCCGCACCTCTACAAGTTGCTTATAAGCCTCAGTGACGACAAGGGACATGAAACAGAGGTTGTGCCCTTCAACGTTGGCTTCCGCAGCATAGAAATCAAGCCGACCGGCACAGTGGCCGAGGCTACAGGTAAACCTTATATGGCGCTGTATATCAATGGGCAACCGCTGAAAATCAAAGGCGTGAACGTGCATGAGCATAACCCTTATACAGGGCATTATGTAGACGAGGCACTTATCCGCAAGGATTTTGAGCTGATGCGCCGCAACAATGTTAATGCAGTGCGTCTGTGTCATTATCCGCAGAGTGAGCGGTTCTATGAGCTTGCCGACGAATATGGCCTTTATGTTTATGATGAGGCTAATATCGAGAGCCATGGCATGGGCTATAACCTTAGCAAGGGTGGCACTCTTGGCAACAATCCGGCATGGCTCAAGGCGCATCTTGCCCGCACCGAGAATATGTTTAAGCGCAACAAGAATTATCCGAGCCTCACATTCTGGTCGCTTGGCAACGAGGGTGGCAACGGCTATAATTTCTACCAGACATATCTATGGATGAAGGATGCCGACTCGCTCATGCATCGTCCGGTAAACTATGAGCGTGCCGAGTATGAGTGGAACACCGACATGATCGTGCCTCAGTATCCGGGAGCAAAGTGGTTTGCTGAAAAGGGAGAGAAGGGCACAGATCGCCCCGTGATGCCGTCGGAGTATGCACACATGATGGGTAACAGCGGTGGCAACTTCGATCTCATCTGGCAAGAAATATATAAATATCCTAACCTTACCGGCGGATTTATCTGGGACTGGGTTGACCAAGGCATTGCTGCAAAGGATGAAGAAGGCAGACTCTACTGGACCTACGGCGGCGACTATGGCAAGGATTCACCCAGCGACGGCAACTTCCTCATTAATGGCCTCGTTGGCCCCGACCGCACACCGCATCCGCATTTGCAGGAAGTCAGCTATATGCACCAGAATATTGCAATCGTTCCTGAGAATCTTGCAGAAGGTAAATTTAAAGTCACAAACCGCTTCTATTTCTCGGATCTGAGTGCATATCGCCTTGACTACGATATTACAGCCGGCAAGAAAGTTCTCTCAAAGGGCACTATGCAACTCGATATCGAGCCTCAGCAGTCTAAAGTAATCAGTGTGAAGCTTCCTGCCGCTTCTACTTTGGCAAAAGAAGAGACATTTATCAACTTCCGCCTTGTGAGTCTCAAGGAAGACCGCGGAATTCCCGCCGGATATGTTGTCGCATACGAGCAAATTGCATTGTCTGATATCAAGAAACCTGTGTTGCCCTCGACCAAGGGGCCGAAACTCGTGGTTGCTGAGAATGGCAATGAGCTCACTGCTTCGTCATCGCAGGTGAAATTTACATTTGATAAGTCAACAGGTGTTGTTACGGCATACACAGTAAAAGGCCGTGATTATATCCACAACGGTTTTGGTCTGCAGCCCAACTTCTGGCGAGGCGAGACAGACAATGATTATGGCAACGGTGCGCCTGCGCGTCAGCAGATATGGAAGCAGGCTTCATCAGATTTCAAAGTCAAGGAGGCCGACATGACAATGCAAGGCGAAGATGCCGTGCTCAAAGTTGTATATCAACTCCCCACCGGCAATACATATAATGTAGAATACACTGTTTATCCTTCGGGTGCCGTGCATGTAAGCACACAATACATGCCCCTTGCAGCAGACAGTAAGGTTGGCGAAATACCGCGCGTAGGCCTCCGCCTTCGCCTGCCAGCGTCGATGGATAAGGTAGAATATTATGGCCGCGGTCCTGTAGAAAATTACACAGACCGTCGCTCTGGTGCCAAGATAGGAGTCTACAATACGACAGCCGAAGAAATGTATCATGCCTACGTGCGCCCGCAGGAAAACGGACACCACACAGATACACGGCGCTTGACTATTGCCGATAAGTCGGGCCATGGCTTGACCTTCGTGGCCGACAGTGTGTTTGAATTCAATGCTTTGCGCAATTCGGTTGAAGATTTTGATACAGAAGAGAATGTAAACCGACTCTATCAGTGGGGCAACCTCAGCGAAAAAGAGATTGCCGAGCGCGATGATGCCAAGGCCAAAATGGTGCTCCGTCGTCAGACACACATCAATGACATCACTCCGCGCGACTTTGTGGAAGTAAATATCGATGCCGCTCATCAGGGTGTAGGTGGCTATGACTCATGGGGGGCATGGCCTGAGGAAAAAGACATTCTGCGCCCCTGGAAGGTTTATGGCACAAGTTTCACCATTCTCCCCAAGTAAAAACGCATGAATAACAAGCAATTGACCATATCAGCGCTCACCATGGCCGCAGGTGTGTGCATGCTCTACACTGCCTGCACCACAAGTCAAGCCGGTGAGGTGACTCAGGAATCACTGACTCAATACGTTAATCCAATGATAGGGTCGGGCGACCACGGCCATGTGTTTGTCGGAGCCAATGTCCCCTTCGGTTTTGTGCAGCTTGGTCCGTCGGAGCATGTGCGCGGTTGGGACTGGTGCTCAGGTTATCATCACACCGATTCGGTGATAGTGGGATTCAGCCACACCCATCTTAGCGGCACCGGCATAGGAGAGCTTGGTGATGTCACCCTTTTCCCCTCGTTGTCACCAGAGGTGCGCGAAGGTGTATTCAAACACGACAAGGAGACTGTGCGCCCCGGATACTACAAAGTTACATTTGAAGACTCGGGCATCACAGCCGAACTTACGGCTACCGAGCGCACCGGCATGCATCGCTACGCCTACCCGGCCAACGCCGACACAGCATACGTGCGCCTTGATCTTAATTATGGCATAGGCTGGGATGCACCGACGGCAACGTCGCTCACCGTAGTGAATGACAGCGTAGTCTGTGGCGAGCGCTTCTCAACCGGATGGGCCAAGGAGCAGAAAATATATTTTACAGCAAGATTCTCACGCCCCTTTGATGCCTGCGCCCTGACAGGCGACAGCATCGCCACTTTTGCTTTTGCTGCACCTGCTGATCCAGTGCTGGTGAAGGTTGGTCTGTCTTCGACTTCGGTAGACAATGCAATTGCCAATCTTAATGCCGAGAATCCAGGCTGGGATTTCGATGCCATGGTCGAAGCCGCTGACAAAAAGTGGAATGAAGCTTTGGGCACAATGAAAGTCAAAGGTAAAGACGAGACCGACAAGACTCTGTTTTATACTGCGTTATATCACACTATGGTGGCTCCGTCGGTATTCAGCGATGTCAACGGCGACTATCTCGGCGCCGACGGAGAAGTGCACAACAGTGGCGGAGGAAATATTTACACAACCTTCTCGCTGTGGGATACATATCGTGCTGCTCATCCGCTCTATACACTTATAGTTCCCGAAATGCAGGCCGACTTCGGCAAAACATTCATCAACATCTATGAGCAACAGGGCGTGCTGCCTGTGTGGCATCTTGTAGGCAATGAGACCTGGTGCATGCAAGGTAATCCTGGAGTAGTTGTGCTCACCGACCTTGTCCTTAAAGGATTTGATATAGATGCCGAGAAGGCATACGAGGCAGCCAAGGGCTCGGCGCTGGCCGATAACCGGTCGCTTGATCTTCTAAAACAGTATGGCTACGTGCCTTATGACCTCGATCCGGCACACGAGACCGTGGCAAAAGGTCTTGAATATGCTCTTGCCGATGCCGGCGTTGCAAAACTTGCCGAGAAACTTGGCAAGACCGACGATGCCCGCTATTTTGGCGAGCGCGCTGCAAGTTATAAGAAATATTATGACCCTGCGACAAAATTCATGCGCGGACTCTCGAGCAAGGGTGAATTCAGTGAGCCCTTTGATCCCTTCCACTCTGAGCCCATGAAGGGCGACTATTGCGAAGGCAATGCCTGGCAGTATCTGTGGCTTGTGCCCCATGACGTGCACGGCCTCGTGGAACTTATGGGTGGCGAGGATGCTTTTGTGGAGAAACTCGATTCGCTTTTTGTTGTCGAGGGCGATTTCGGTGAAAATGTTGCTCCTGACCTCACTGGCCTGATTGGCCAGTATGTTCACGGCAATGAGCCGTCGCACCACATTATATATATGTATAACTATGTAGGGCAGCCATGGAAGGCCGCACGATGGTCGCGCGATGTCATGCATAGATTCTATAAAAACGAGCCTGCCGGATTGTTTGGCAACGAAGATGTGGGTCAGATGTCGGCTTGGCTCGTGATGGCAGCCACCGGTCTTTATCAAGTGGAGCCAGAGGGTGGCAAATACATAATAGGATCGCCTCTGTTTGAGGAAATATCCATAGCTCCGCGCGGAGGCAAACCGTTCACCATCAAAGCCGATGGTAACTCGCCTGAAAATATCTACGTGCAGTCGGCAACGCTCAACGGCAAGCCATACGATAAGAGCTATATCATGTATGATGACATTGCTGCCGGCGGAGAACTTGTGCTGAAGATGGGTGATAAACCGTCTGACACATTCGGCGTAGCTTCTGAGGCGCGACCTTAAAAAATTGCGATAAACAAATCTCAAATATAGATGAAAATCAAGAATTATAGTATAGCTGCATTGGCTACTGCAATGACGCTCACCAGTCTGAGTGTCGAGGCCCGCAGCGTCAAAGGCAAATTTCTCGATAGCAGGTTGAGCAGCACCGAGCGTGTTGCCGATCTGTTGCCACGCATGACTCTTGAAGAGAAGGTGGGGCAGCTTCTTTGTCCGCTCGGTTGGGAAATGTATACCATAACAGCCGATGGAGTTGATGCATCCGACAAGTTCAAGCAACTTGTGCAGGAGCATCATGCCGGGATGCTTTGGGCAACATTTCGCGCTGATCCGTGGACACGCAAGACCCTCGAAAACGGTCTTAATCCCCGGTTGGCAGCTCTTGCAGGCAATGCGCTGCAGAAATATGTGATAGAGAATACTCGTCTTGGCATCCCTGTTTTTCTTGCAGAAGAGGCACCTCATGGGCACATGGCAATTGGTGGCACTGTATTCCCTACCGGCATAGGTATGGCTGCCACATGGTCGCGCGATCTGCTCGAACAGGTGGGCCGAGCAATTGGTGAGGAGGTACGCACTCAGGGAGCGCACATAAGCTATGGCCCCGTGCTCGACCTGACTCGCGATCCACGATGGTCGCGAGTAGAGGAGACCTACGGAGAAGATCCGGTGCTGTCGGGTTCGCTTGGTGCATCGATGGTGCGTGGTCTTGGCGGCGGCGATCTATCGAAGCCATATTCTACAATCGCGACGCTGAAACATTTCCTTGCCTATGCAGTGCCCGAGGCCGGACAGAACGGTAATTTCTCAAGTGTAGGCACCCGTGATCTGTTGCAGAACTTTCTGCCGCCTTTCCATGAAGCAGAGGAGGCCGGAGCATTGTCAATAATGACGTCGTATAACTCAATCGACGGTGTGCCTTGCACCGCCAATAAGGAATTGCTCACCAATGTCCTTCATGGCGACTGGCATTTCGGAGGTTTCACGGTGAGTGACCTTTACAGTATTGAGGGAATTTATGAGACACATCACGTGGCCGCTGATGTTGCCGGGGCAGCTATCGCTGCTCTTGAGGCCGGACTCGATGTAGATCTTGGTGGCGATGCCTATCGCACGCTTGTTGAGTCGGTGAAGAGCGGCCGCGTCGATGAAGCGCTTGTAGACCGTTCGGTGGCAAGAGTGCTCAAGCTCAAATTTGATATGGGATTGTTTGACGACCCATACGTTGATCCCGACAAGGCTGCAGCCACGGTGAACAGTGCCGCTCACAAAGAGCTTGCGCTGAATGTGGCCCGCGCCTCGGTGACGCTGCTCGAAAACCGCGATGCCACCTTGCCATTGTCGAAGTCTGTGAGAAAGGTTGCTGTTGTTGGGCCGAATGCCGACACCGGTTATAATCAGCTCGGCGATTATACAGCCCCCCAGCCCGACGAAACGGTGAAGACTGTTCTCGAGGGCGTGTGTGAGTTAATAGGAGCCGATAAAGTTGTCTATGCCAAAGGGTGCGCCATCCGCGACACCCGCGGCACCGACATCAATGCCGCAGTCGAGGCTGCTAATGCCGCCGATGCAGTGATAGCCGTAGTTGGTGGTTCGAGCGCGCGTGATTTCAAAACAACATATAAGGAAACCGGCGCCGCTATCGTTGATGAAAATTCAGTCAGCGATATGGAGAGTGGTGAGGGCTATGATCGAGCCGATATAACCCTTATGGGTGACCAACTGCGTCTGCTTGAGGCACTGAAAGCTACAGGCAAACCGCTGATTGTAGTCTATATCGAGGGGCGCCCTCTCGAGAAAGCCTGGGCTGCTGAGAATGCCGACGCATTGCTCACAGCTTACTATCCTGGTCAGGAAGGTGGTCGCGCTATTGCCGATGTCATCTTCGGTGACTACAATCCTGCCGGCCGTTTGCCAATCACAACCCCAAGAGCTGTGGGACAAATACCCATTTATTATAATAAGCGGGCTCCGGCATATCATGACTATGTGGAACTCAGCGCAACACCGCAGTATGCTTTTGGTTATGGCTTGAGTTACACTACATTTGACTACACCGATCTTAAGGTCGTGCGTAAGGACAAAGCTGATTATGAGGTGTCGTTCACGCTCACCAATACCGGCAAGCTTGACGGCGAGGAAGTGCCGCAGCTTTATGTGCATGATGTCACAGCATCGGTGGTACAGCCGCTCAAGCAACTCAAGGCTTATAGCCGAGTAGCGCTCAAGGCCGGTGAATCGCGCCGCATGACGTTCAGGCTGTCGCCCGAGGCATTTTCAATCGTCAACTCATCGTATAATACTGTGGTTGAGCCAGGTGATTTTGAAGTAATGATTGGTCCGAGTTCCGACAAAGCAGTTCTGAAAGCCGTGTTGCCGGTTGAATAAGCCGCGATCTTTCCTAATAACTCATAAAAAGTGTCCTGCCTCAGTGGGACACTTTTTTTGATATCTGCATCAGTGATGTATTTGCAGATTATGGTTAATTTGTCTATATTTGCGACATAATTCAATAGTCGCCGTGTATTATATGTGAGATATATGCCGTGCGTGAGAAATTCATTATATATTTATTATTATGCTTAAAAGCTTGTTTTTGGGATTTGTGCTTGCGACGACGCCAATAGTGGCTATGGCAGGCGAATATGATTCCCTGATTTTTGAGTTTACCGATGGATCTACCGTGAAGCTGCCGGCAGAGAATCTGCAGCTGTCAGTAGGTAAGAGTGCGCTTGAGGCCACGTCGTCACAGACAAGTGCTTCGATCCCCCTGGCAAAGTTGTCAAAATTTTATTTCGGTCAAGATGCTACTTCGTTGCCTATTACGGTTATTGATGCTGTTGAGGCTATAGAAGTCTATACTATTGCCGGAGTGAGTGTGGGCCACTATGAGTCGGTAGAGGCGCTGCGGGCGTCGGTGCCGGCTGGAGTTTATGTGTTGAAAACCGCGGGAGCCATTTTTAAAATTGCGATACGATGAAGAGAACGGCACTTTTAATTATGACAGTAGCGATGGCACTCAGCGTTGCCGCGCGCACACTTAATGTCAATTGCGGCAACATCACCTACGCCTTCCCGGCCGATCAAATGGGAGATGCATTATATAGCAATGCATCGGGATTCACAATCATGGGTCGCGCATTCTCTGTGTCAGAAGTCAGTCGCATGTATGTCGATGACACTCAGGTTGAAGACAACACTGTAGCCATAGAATATTCAGGTGAATCGGCAAATGTACTCGTTGCCGGCAATATTGCCCGACTGGTGGATATCAGTCTTAGCGGCGCATACGTTTCTGTGACCCAATCGGCTGAGACAGGTGACGCTACCGGCGAAATCACCTATTCGCTGTCGGGAGCGTCGACCAATGGAGCGTTCACGATGACAGGTTCGTATAAATCTACTATTGAGTTGCGAGGTGTGAGCCTGACGAGCACCAAGGGCGCTGCCATAGACATACAGAACGGCAAGCGAATTGCCATAAGTTCAAAAAACGGCACAGTCAATACTCTGGCCGATAACTCTGGAGGTTCGCAGAAAGCGGCACTCTACTGCAAGGGACATCTTGAACTAAAGGGCAAAGGCGAGCTTAACGTTACTGGCAACACGGCGCATGCCATCAGTGCCAAAGAGTATGTAGAGGTGAAGAACTGCACCATCAACGTGCTGGGAGCCAAGAAAGACGGCATTAACTGCGCGCAATATTTCTTGATGGAGAGTGGCACCCTGAAGATTGAAAAAATTGACGGCGACGGTGTGCAGACCGATTATAAGGACACTACTGACCGTGAGGCCGAGGACACCGGCACCATCAGCATAACCGGTGGGAAAATCACAATAGCAGTTACTGCCGCAGCGTGCAAAGGCCTCAAGGCCGAGGGCGATGTCAATGTCGACGGAGGTGAGATCATCGTTACTTCTTCAGCCAAGGGTGAGTGGGATGCCACTAAGTCAAAAACCAAGGCTTCTGCCGGAATCGGTGCCGATGGCGATGTCAACATCACCGGCGGGACTCTGAACCTCACGGCGTCGGGAAGCGGAGGCAAAGGCATCAGTTGCGATGGAGTTCTCACCATAGCCGGGGGCGATATAAACATAGCCACCACGGGCGGAGTATTTGCCTACGTCAACGGCAAGGAGTATGACGGATATACGGGTAATACCGACAATCTCAATAGCAATGCCAAGTCGTCGCCCAAAGGCATGAAGGCCGATGGAGATATATTTATCAACGGTGGCAATATGCGTATAACCACCTCAGGCAAGGGCGGAGAGGGCATAGAGAGCAAAGCGCAACTCACTATCAATGACGGCACAGTCTTCGTCAAAGCATACGATGATGCTATTAACTCGTCGAGCCATCTGTATATCAAAGGAGGGGAAGTCACAGCTATTTCGTCAAACAACGACGGCCTTGACTCTAACGGACATCTGTATATAATGGGAGGCAAGACGATGGCTTTTGGAGGTTCGTCGCCGGAGTGCGGCATAGACGCCAATAGCGAGGAAGGCTACACCGTATATTTCACCGGAGGGTCGCTGCTGGCAGTAGGAGGTGGCAACTCCACCCCGACGACAAGTGCATCTACCCAGGCATACGTGAGCGGATCGGGTAAAGCGGTCGCCGACCAGACAATTACGCTCAAAAGCGGCACGACAGAGTTGGTGTCGTTTACAGTCCCCAGCGAATATACTTCATCGGGCAGCAGCAGTGGTGGAGGTTGGCGCCCGGGCGGCAGCAGCGGCGGAGCCATCCTCATTACCTGCCCGGGTATTACGTCGGGCAAGAGTTACACGCTCACTAATGGGTCGTCGAGCTCTAATGTCACTGCCACTCAGTATGGCTCGGGAGGTAACCGCCCCTGGTGATATTCGCTACACAATATAAATGACACGATAATACACGCTACACACAATTTATATAATGTGTGTAGCGTTGTAACTTATAGATGATAGACCGATTATTATTACTCATTTTCATGCTCGGCGCGGCAATGTCATTGCGGGCAGCCGAGCCTGTCGAGGCCGACACACTCACCGATGCTTGGGCGCAGGTGTGTGTGCCAGTGGCTTGTGTGCGCGCCAATCCCGGGCATAGCGCGGAACTTGTGACTCAATGCGTGATGGGCGCGCCCGTGAGGCTAATGCTCAAATCGGGCCAATGGTATTATGCAGAATTACCCGACGGATATTGCGGGTGGATTGTTGATAACTCGCTCGTTGAGCGGACATCACAACAATTGCAACAGTGGCGCGACTCCGATCGCGTGATTTTGTCGTCGCTCTATCCGACGTCAATATGGGCATCGCCACTTGGCGACTCGGCCAGAGATCGGGTGTCGGATGCGCTAAACGGTATGATTCTTGAGCTTGTGCCACAGGCCGGCTCCCAGCGTTTGCTGGTGAAACTGCCCGACGGCCGGCTTGGTTGGATAAATGTCTCTGACGTCACTGATCTGCGCCAGTGGAGTCAGCGGCCCTTTGATGCAGACGTTATTCTTGATTATGCTTACGCTATGGAAGGCAGTGCATATCTGTGGGGTGGTACTTCGCAGAAAGATGTAGACTGCTCGGGCCTCAGCCAGACGGCTTATTTCACAAACGGAATTCTGTTGCTGCGCGATGCATCGCAGCAGGCGCGCACAGGCAAGCGTCTTGACCCCGGAGAATGGCGCGATTATCGTGCGGGAGATCTGCTGTTTTTTGGTAATCCTGCGACCGGGCGCGTGACACATGTGGCTATATATGATGCTGATGGTAATTATATCCATTCGTCGGGGCGAGTGAAGCGCAATAGTCTCGACCCGGAAAGTGAGGATTTCTTGCCTATCAATTTTCTGCATGGTGTGCGCATAGACGGTTGCGAAGGCACCGACGGCATAGTAAGAATGTCGGCGCATCCATGGTATTTCAATAATTAAAATTCACCCTCTTTTCAGAAATATAATATATGAAACGACGTGATTTTCTGCGCAATGCTGCTCTTGGAGCGATGGCATTGACGTCTTCTGTAGGTTTCTCGGCAATGGGTGCACCCACGCGTCGCCGAGGGCGCAGCGGTGTGCTCAACCTGAGCTTCAGCCCATACGAACTCCAGTTGCGTCATGCCTTTAATCTGGCGCGGTCGTCGCGCACGACGACTCCTGATGTGCAGGTGCAGCTTGAGTATGACGGCCTTGTGGGCTATGGCGAAGCGTCGATGCCGCCGTATCTTGGCGAGAGTGTCGACTCGGTGTGCTCTTTTCTCGGTCGCGTTGATCTCACGGCTTTCAACGATCCTTTCCGCATAGAAGAAATACATGACTATCTTGACTCTGTAGCTCCGGGTAACCGCGCAGCAAAGGCAGCTGTGGATATCGCGCTTCATGACCTTGTTGGCAAGATTATGGGGCAACCGTGGTATAAGATCTGGGGCCTTTCACCGGAGAAGTCTCCGAATACTTCTTTCACGATAGGTATTGACACGCCTGATATCGTGAGCCGGAAGGTTGACGAAGCTTCGGCCTATAAGGTGCTGAAGGTGAAAATGGGGCTTGATAATGACAAGGAGCTTGTGGAGATTATCCGCTCTAAGACCGATGTGCCTATCTGTGTTGATGCCAATCAGGGGTGGACCGACAAGGAGCGTGCGCTCGAGATGTGTCACTGGCTTGCCGAGCGTAATTGCCTTTTTGTTGAGCAACCCATGGATAAATCTATGATTGAAGAAACAGCATGGTTGCGTGAGCGGAGTCCGCTGCCCATTATTGCCGATGAGTTTCTGCAACGTCTGCCTGATGTGCGACGTGCGGCCGAGGCATACGACGGCATCAATATTAAGTTGATGAAGAGCACTGGTATGCATGAGGCATATAAGATGGCAGTGCTTGCCCGCGCATTGGGAATGAAAGTAATGCTTGGTTGCATGACGGAGACGTCGTGTGCTGTGTCGGCGGCTGCACAACTCGCACCGCTGGCCGACTGGGCCGATCTTGATGGTAATCTGCTGATAAGCAATGACCTCTTTGATGGAGTGAAAATTGTTGGCGGCAAGGTCACAGTACCTGCCGACCGACCTGGTATAGGTGTTATTCCTCTTAGGGGTGAGCGCTCCTAAAAATGGTTGCGCATGTCTCGGAATAATAAGATTCTGCCAAAATGAAACAGTTTGTCAAATTCACGGTTGCCATCATCATGGGTATCGTTGCGCTCGGCTTTCAGTCTTGTGGAAGCGATGATGACGAGCCTGATGTTAAAATCAAAGTAACCCAGTCGGAAATTCAAGGTTCGTGGCATACATCCAATTATGGAATGTACCATCGTTTCAAATTTAGTGGTAGCGAATATTCTTATTCGCGTATGGATGCACGCACCAATCAGATTGAGTACATGGAAAATGGCTCATATAACATTGTCGGATACGATATAACATTCCATTCAAAAAGCGGAAGTTCGCAGATTGGTGGAACCGGTGAGTGTGAAATCTATTGGGAAAGTAATCTCAAAAATCAACTACACATCTATCCATTAGGCACGTACACAAAATCTGAATAATATTCCGTCAGATTTCTACTTAAAGCGCATCAGTCATAAGATTGGTGCGCTTCCTTTTGTATGTTGGTGACGATCAGGATAGAAGACGCGGTAGCGAAGAGGCGACGATTTTCACAACACTGATTCCATTAGCAACGAGATAAGCACGAAATCGCTACATGCCCAGCGGTATGTATGAGGGTGTGAGAGAAAACGAAAGTAGGTCGGAAAACTTTCGTTTTCCGACCTACTCGATTATCGTTATATCTGTGTATTTCGCCGATTTGCTATTAGCGGAGGCGTAGTTTCTGACCTGGGCGCAGTTTAGCGTTGCTCGACAAGCCATTGAGGCGGCAGATGTTTTTAACGGTTGTGCCGTTGCGCGAAGCTATGCGGCTGAGCGTGTCGCCCTTACGGATAGTGTAGCTTGCGCTGCCCGACGACTTGGTGCTGTTGTTTTTCTTCTTTGCCGAAGAGGGAATTGACGAGGCAACCTTGTTGGGGTTGTTGGCCTGCTCTTCCTGCCAGCGACGCTGATGCTCGGCATTAGCTGCGGGCGAGAAGTCACGGGCATTTTTATATGTGCGCTTGTCGAATGTGTATTCGTCGGTGTGCACGGTCTGGTTTGCAAAGTCGAAGATAGCGCTCGGGTTGATGGGATAGCCCATGAAGCGAGTCTCGAAGTGGAGGTGGCTGCCGAAAGAGCGACCTGTGTTGCCGCCGAGAGCGATGGGTTGGCCGGCACGCACATACTGGTCGGGCTTAACGAGCACCTTTGAAAGGTGGGCATATACTGTCTCAAGCTCGTTTTCATGACGGATGACTACGTAGTGACCGTAGCCGCGGGCCTGATAACGGGTGAGGCGTACCTTGCCGGTGAATGCTGCATAGATGGTGTCGCCGGTGTAGACCTTGAGGTCGATGCCTTTGTGCATGCGGCGGAAGCGTTTGCGGTAGCCGTAGGGCGAAGTCACATATCCGGGGCAGGGCATTGCAAAGTTGGCAACGTTGATCACTCTGGTCTGGGGAACGTCGGCCTCATTATAGCAGTTGACAGCCTGGCTACCCCAGTTGGTTTCATAGATATCAAGTTCGGGCTCTTCTTCTTCCGAGAAGAAGTTGTCGAGAAGTTGTTGGGTCGATTCGAGTTTCACCTGGTCCTTGACGTTCATCTGACCGGCAATGAGGTCCTTGTGCTCGGCGTTGTGCTGGCCGGGCAGGCGATATGTGGTCTGCGCCGAAACGGGCAGCATAGTGAGCGTTGCAAGTGCAAGTGTGCAGGTTATTTTCAGGATTTTAGATAAGTACATTATATTGTTTTTTCGGAGAGATTTTATCGCGCTGTGTCGTATGGCTGGTGGCGCGTATGTTGGTTAAACTACTGTGTCGGTTGCGAAATGTGTCTAAAAAATCAGGTGTCAGGGATTGGTTAAACTCTTTCATCGGGCTCGTAGAGCGAGGCGATGATGGCAGGAGTGTAATCAAAAATCTCATCGTCGCGGAAGAATCGTTTCAGCTCAACTGCGGCGCTCTCCACCGAGTCTGATGCGTGAACGATGTTTTCCTGACCACTCATGCCGAAATCACCACGGATAGTGCCGGGAGCAGCCTTGCGGCAGTTGGTGGCGCCAACCATGTTGCGGACAACTTCAACAACGTTATTGCCTTCGAGGCAGAGCACAATCACCGGAGTCGCCATCATTGATTTGAGGAGCAGGGGGAAGAAGGGGCGCTCCACCAGGTGAGAATAATGCTCACGCAGAATAGCTTCATCGAGCTGCATCATTTTCATGCCTGCAATGATGAGGCCCTTGCGCTGAAAGCGTGAAAGAACGTCGCCAACGAGGAATCGCTGGATTGAAGAGGGCTTGAGGATTATGAGAGTTTTTTCCATCTGGATTTCAGACTTTTTTACGTTTCCGTTTCTTACTCTTCAAAAATAGCTATTTTCCGGCCGACTTCAAAATATTGTCAATTAATTTTTACTCCTTTATGTTATTTAGACTTAAATACTGTTTGCAAAGCGCAGAAATACAATGTGTTGCACGAAAATATGTTTTAAAACATATTTATGAACAAACAGACGGCTTTGTGGTTGCGCGCTGTTAACTAATGTTAATCAATGTTGGCGGTCGCGGCAATTCCGCGAGGGCTTTTTATGGCAATTTTCAGCCAGCGCGCACCCGGAACATGAGTTTTTCCGGCGGAGCAAACGCAAGAGCATTACGGCAGCCGCGGCTACAATTATTCCGACAACTATTAGCTCTGCAGAGGATGTCATTTACCGCGGGTGCGCCCTCCTTTGCGCGTCTTTTTTGCCTCGGTCTCTGCGACGGCTATTTTGTGAGAGGTGTTATCGCTTAAAACGTTGATGACAATGTTATTGATGAGCACCTTTAGCTCGTCGATGAATGTGGAGGCTTCATATTGCCCGCGCTCGATACGGCGCAGTTTATTCTCCCACAGGCCGGTGAGTTTGGCGCTTTTGAGCAACTCCTCGCTTATGGTGGCAATGAGGTCTATGCCTGCCTGTGATGCCATGATATTCTTGCGCTCGCGGTAGATGTACCGGCGTTTGAAGAGTGTTTCAATAATAGCGGCTCGGGTCGAGGGGCGGCCTATGCCGTTTTCTTTGAGAGCGTCGCGAAGTTCTTCATCGTCAACGGTCTTTCCGGCGCCCTCCATGGCACGCAGCAAGGTTCCTTCGGTATAATATTTCGGAGGTTGCGTGGTCTTCTTGGCTAATGCCGGCTCGTGTGGCCCGCTCTCGCCTTTCTGCATGGGCGGTAATATATCGGCCTCGTCGGAAGCCGGGGTGTCCTTCGTGGAATCAAAGAGTTTGCGCCAGCCCATGTCGGTGATGACTTTGCCGGTGGCCTTGAAACCGACTTTGCCAACTTCGCCGAGCACGGTAGTGGTGAGGAAAAGGCAATCGGGGTAGAATGCTGCGATAAACCGCTGAGCAATCAGGTGATATAGCTGACGCTCATCGCCGACGAGCACCGAAGGTGATTGACCAGTCGGGATGATGGCGTGGTGGTCGGTGACCTTTGAGTTGTCGAATATGCGCTTGCTTTTTGTGATTTTTCCTGCGAGCACGGGCGCGGTTATGGGCGCGTATGGCGTCATTTGCTGCAGAATCCCCGGGATTTTGGCATATATGTCTTCGCTGAGATATGTAGTGTCGACACGCGGATATGTCGTAACCTTTTTCTCATATAGGCTCTGTATGAGGCGCAAGGTGTCTTCGGCGGTCCATCCCCATCGTTTGTTGCACTCGACCTGCAGACTTGTCAGGTCGAAAAGTCGAGGAGGCTGTTCTCTGCCGCTCTTTTCGCTGACGTCGGTGACGGTGAAGGGCTTCCCGGTGATTTCCTCGAGGGCTTTGTTGGCTGAGTCGATGTCTTTGAACCGGCCCGACGTAGCGTTGAAGTTTACGCCGCGGTATGCTGTGCGTAATTCCCAAAAGTCTTCGGGCTTGAAATTGGCGATTTCAAAATGCCGCTTGACGATGAGGGCAAGGGTGGGTGTCTGCACTCGCCCGATAGACAGCACGTTGCGTGAATTAGAGTATTTCAGCGAGTAGAGGCGTGTGGCATTCATGCCGAGCAGCCAGTCGCCAATTGCTCGCGACAGGCCGGCGTGATACAGGTTGTCGAAGTCTTTCTCGGGCCGGAGGTTGCGGAAGCCTTCACGGATACTGTCGTCGGTGAGCGAAGATATCCACAGCCGCTTCACGGGGCAATGTATGCCGGCTTTCTGCATTACCCAACGCTGTATGAGTTCACCCTCCTGCCCGGCATCACCGCAGTTTATGACCTCAGAAGCCTGGCTGATGAGATTCTCTATGACGGTAAACTGGCGTCGTATGCTTTCCTGGTCAATGACCTTTATACCAAATCGGGCAGGAATCATGGGGAGAGCGCCGAGCGACCAGCGTTTCCACAGCTCGGTGTAGTCGTGAGGCTCCTTGAGGCAGCAAAGATGGCCGAAAGTCCATGTGACTTTGTATTCACATGAGCCTTCGTAGTAGCCGTCGCGGCGCACGTCAGCGCCGAGGATAGCCGCGATATCTTTAGCTACGCTCGGTTTCTCGGTAATGCAGAGAATCATTTGCCGTAAGCAGATTTTATGTCGCCGTGGATGGTGTTGAAAGTTAGTGATATGCGCCCGTGGGGCTTTGGCACGGCCGGGAAGTCAATTTCAAGATTTATGCTGCCCTCGTCTTCCCACTGGAAGTACCGGCGGAAGTCGACGCCGTCGATGTCGTATGCGCTGAAAGTGCGTGTGCCGCTTGTGAGAGTAACACCATCGATGCGATCGCTTGTGTGGGGCATACCCACTATGCGGCAATATACGCGGGTGAGATCACTGCGCCATTCAACAGAGTCAATTTCCACAACCGCAGCAGGGCGTGCCGGGGCAACGCTGTGAGGTGTGCCCGAAAGAGTGTTTGGCAACTGGGCCGACATTGCCGAGCAACATAGGCCTGCGGCAGCGATGAATATATATGCTGAGCTTTTCAGTTTCATAATATGCGTTGTTGAGTCTGATAATTTCAGAGGCCGAGAGCTTTGGCCTGGTCCCAAAGTTTATCCATTTCGCCCAGAGTCATGTCGCGCAGATTGCGGCCTGAAGCCTTGGCCTGCTCCTCGACGTAGTTGAAGCGTCGGATAAACTTGGCATTAGTGCGGTCGAGAGCATTTTCGGGATTGACGTCATATTTGCGTGCGGCATTAATGACGGCAAAGAGCAGATCTCCGAATTCGGCTTCAATCTCGGCTTTGTCGCCCGCTGCGACGGCCTGACGGACTTCGGCGATTTCCTCGTCTACTTTCTCCCACACCTGATGGGCTTCTTCCCAGTCAAAGCCCACATTGGCTGCTTTTTCCTGCACGCGGGCAGCTTTGATGAGAGCCGGGAGAGCCTTAGGCACACCTGCAAGAACGGTCTTGTTGCCTCCTTTTTCTTTGAGTTTGATTTGCTCCCAGTTTTCCGACACGGTGCGTGCATCTTCGGCAGTAACGTCGCCGAATACATGCGGATGTCTGAAGATGAGTTTATTGTTGAGCGCATCGGCTACGTCGGCAATGTCAAACCGACCGTCTTCCTCGCCAATTTTAGCATAAAAGAGCACATGCAGCAGCACGTCGCCCAGTTCCTTGCGGATTTCATCGGGCTTGTCGGCGAGCAACGCGTCGGCGAGTTCGTATACTTCTTCGATGGTGTTGGCTCGCAGACTTTCGTTGGTCTGCTTGGCATCCCATGGGCATTTCACGCGCAGTACGTCGAGCGTGTCGATGACGCGGCCGAGGGCTTCTATCTTTTCCTGACGGGTATGATTATTCATTTTCAGCGTTTTTATATGCAGCGACACCGGCATTGAGCCATGCCACAAATGAGTCGATGTTTTCGTCGTAGGCCATGGCGTGAACCAAGGGGCGGCCGGCATTATCGAGTATCACGTAGAAAGGTTGCTGGTTTGTGCCGAATTTATGTCGTTGCAGGTAGCTCCAACGTTCGCCGACGGTTTCGATAAGCACCCGGCGACCATTCTCGGTAACTTCATAAGGTGTGGCGATTGGGGCCTTGTCGTCAACCATGAGTTTTATGAGCACGAATTCATTCTCGATAATGTCGCGCACCTGCTGTGTGTCGAAGACGGCTCCTTCCATTTTACGGCAGTTGACGCAGGCGTATCCCGAGAAATCAACAAGCACAGGCAGATGATTGTCCTGAGCGTATGCCATGACGGCGTCGTAGTCGTCGAATTCGCGGAAGACTCCGCCATAGAGGTTGAAATCTTGTGTAGATAGTGGCGGCACAAAAGCGCTGACGCTCTTGAGGGGCGCACCCCACAGGCCGGGCAGCAGGTAAACGGCGAAAGAGAGAGAACCCAGAGCGAGGAAGAAGCGGAAGACCGACACATGTCGCACTTCGCCGTCGTGCGAGAACTTGAGTTTACCGAGCAGATACATACCCAGCAGCACAAAAAGCACAATCCATAGCGACACAAACACCTCGCGGTCAAGGATGTGCCACCCATAGGCCAGGTCGGCAACCGACAGGAATTTGAGCGACAGGATAAGCTCCACGAAGCCGAGCACTACTTTCACCGAGTTGAGCCAGCCGCCGGATTTGGGCATTTCCTTCATCAGCGAGGGGAACAGTGCGAACACCGAGAATGGCAGTGCCAGACCGAAGGCAAAACCGCCCATGCCCAGTGCAGGCCCAAGGATATTATTCTGTGAAGCGGCCTCCACAAGCAGAGTGCCGATAATAGGACCTGTGCAGGAAAAAGATACCACAAGGGTGAAAGCCATGAAGAAGATGCTGATTATGCCGGTAGTGCTTTCAGCGCGGCTGTCGATCTTGTTGCTCCATTTCGAGGGCAGGGTGATGTCAAATGCTCCGAAGAATGAAATGGCGAATATCACCAGTATCGCAAAGAAGATGATGTTGAACAAGGCGCTTGTTGCCAGATCATTGAGCTTACCGGCTCCGAAAATCAGAGTTATGGCAATGCCCAGAGCCAGATAGATGACGATTATGCTGATGCCGTAGGTGAAGGCGTCGGCTATAGAGCGACGGCGCGACGAGCTTTTCTTGAGGAAGAAGCTCATGGTCATCGGTATCATCGGCCACACGCAAGGTGTGAGCAGGGCTGCAAGACCGCCGACGAAACCCCATAGCAGCAATGCCCACCATGGCGATGAATCGGCTGACGGCGCTGAGTCGCCCTGTGCGGGCACTTCCGACGGTTGCCACCACAATTCTACATTGCGGGCCGAAGTCGGAGCACCTGATAGCTGGGAGGATATCGACGTCTCAGAGGCCTCTGTTTCAGCGGATGACGACGTCGGGGCCGTGCCGGCTACAACGTCAAAAGGTTCTTTGGCCGGAGGTGTGCAGGACTCATGTGAGCATGCCATGTAGTGAATGACACCGCGTATATTGGCGCCGGTTGTGCCGCTTGCCAGACGGAAGGGGCGGCTGAGAGTCACCCGGCCTTCCCACTGCGATAGTTTGAGATTCATGACTACATCCACGGTCTCTGTGGCAGGGCGATCGGGGGTGAGTTCGCCGGTGAAGTGCAGTCCCGGTACGGAGTCAACAGTCACCGATGTCGGTGGTGGAGTGACCGTGTTGTCGACCTTAGGCATAGTGAGGCCATAGATGTGCCAGCCGTCTTCGATGTCGGCAGTCCAATGTATAATGCCCTCGGAGGGCGAGGTCATTTCGACCGAGGTAGTCCAGGTGACATGCGAGCTTACGACTGCGCTCGAGTGCGAGTATCCGCAGACGAAGCATATAAGTGCCGCTAACAGTCGGCTGAATATCTTCTTCATTATCAAATTAATGTGTGTTATGCGTAAGGATTATTTCTTAAACTCAGGCACTGCGGAGGTGAACGTCTCGGTGCGCGGAGGCAGACAGGTGGCATCGTTGCAGCCCATGAAGCTGACATTGAGTTTCACGGTGGGCTTTACCGCTCCTTTTTTCAGGCGGAATCGGCGCACGAAATTAACCGACGATTCCCATTGGCTGAGTTCAGCGCCAAACTGGCGGTCGGCTTTCACAACGGGTTTGGTCGAGGGTGTGGCATCGCCGATAAACTCCACGCCTTGTGAGCCTGAGAAGTCGAGTACCGTGGGGCGTGGCCCGCCTTTGGGCATACTGGTGCCATAGAGGTGCCAGCCGTCGGAAACGAGCGCTTTTACTGTGACGGTTCCCTCGGTTGGCGAAGTCATTTTCACGATCATTCGCCAGCGTATAGGAGCCTGCTCGGCAGATTGCGCGCCGGCGGAGAATATGCACAGGCACATCAGCATAGCCAGAATCGTGCCTGTCGTGCGGGATATGTGAGAAGTTGAGTTATTCATGCGGGTTGCTGCTATATTATTATATTATATAATGTAAAAAGCGAGTACAAAGTTACGACATTCCGCCGACAAAACCTTTTGCGGCGGCTTCATTTCTGATAAAATAACTTAAAAGGTGTTCAGCCGACCCGACAAAATGGTAAAAATCAGCAGTATTGTGGCCTCGCAAGCACCTTAATCCAAAAAAAATGCGTAACTTTGTGCGCACTTTTGCATACATGTCTAAAATATACCGATACAATTCATCAGAGAAATGGCGTTACCCAAAGTACTATTCATCTCACAGGAAATAAGCCCTTATCTGCCCGAATCACCAATGTCAATGCTCGGGCGCAATATGCCCCAGGCCATTCAGGAGCAGGGCTATGAGGTGAGAACATTTATGCCTAAGTACGGTTCTATCAATGAGCGTCGCAACCAGTTGCATGAGGTTATACGTCTGTCGGGAAAGAATATCATCATCGACGACAACGATCATCCACTCATCATCAAAGTCGCTACATTGCAGCCGGCGCGTATGCAGGTTTATTTCATTGACAATGATGACTACTTCCAGCGCCATCTTTCAGGTGGTCTGGAGATAGATATAGATCCTGCTCAGAACGACGAGCGTATAATATTCATGGTGCGCGGCGTGGCAGAAACAGTCAAGAAGCTTCGCTGGGAGCCAGCTGTAATCCATTGTCAGGGTTGGGTGTCGGCTCTTGCGCCGCTGTATCTCCGCACTATTTATGCCGACGATCCCACATTTGCGTCGTCGAAGATAGTGTATTCGCTTTTAGCCGACAGCTTCGAAGGGACCCTTGATCCTCGCATGGTAGAGAAGATGCACCTGGAGGGCTTCTCTGATGACGATATCAAGGCGCTCACTGCAGTTCCTGCGGTCGGACATGCCGAGCTCACAAAGCTTGCCATAGACTATGCCGATGCAGTTGTGCAGGCATCATCAGATGTGTCTCCCGAACTTGTGGAGTATGCCAAGGCATCGGGTAAGCCATTCCTTCCACTTGTCGAAGGCCCCGAGGCTGCTGTGGCATACCATGAGTTCTATAAATTTCTCTAAGATCAATCCTCTGCAATGAAAGCATTAACCGCTCTTGCAGGTCTGGCGCTCATGTCGACCGCCTTTCTGGCCTGCGATGACAACAGCAACATAGGCACATCGGTGATATCCGATGCCATCGACATTCTGGTCGACTCTACGGAGGTCATCACCGTCAGGCAGACCGACAGGGTGGAGGCTATACAGTCGCGCACCATTCAGCAGCTTCTTGGCGTCATTGACTCCAAAGACTACGGCGCGCTCACCAGCGATGTGCTCACCCAGTTTATGCCTGCCAACGAGCTTATCACCGAGGGCGTGACGGTCGACGGTCTTACACTGACATTCTATGTCCCCAACGGCAGCTATGTGGGTGACTCGGTGATACCCATGGGGCTTAATGTCTACACTCTCGACAAGCAGCTTCCCTCGCCCATATTCAGCAACGCCGATCCATCGGAGTATTATAATGAGGATAATCTCATAGCGTCGAAGATGTATAATGTAGCCGCTATAGGTGTGAGCGACTCTATTGCCGCCCTCAGCTATCGCACCATTGACGTTGAGTTGCCTCTGTCGCTGGCACAAAGCCTCTTCGATGAATATAAAAACAATCCGGCTACATATCAGTCGCCGTCGGCATTCGCCAAGTTCTTCCCCGGTATATATGTGAAGAACACATTCGGCAGTGGCCGCGTAGTGAGCATTGACCAGACTGTTATGACGATGAAATATCGCCGCGAGGCCAAGTATACCAACCGCGTCGGCGAGGAGCGCGACACCGTCTACGACGAGTCGGCCAACTATTTTGCCGTTACCCCCGAGATTATCACCAACAATAATATCGCCTTCAACCCGTCGGCATCTATTGCCGACCGCATAGCAGCTGGTGAGAAAATATTGCTTGCTCCTCTGGGCTACGACGTTAGCTTCACTTTCCCCATAAACGGGCTGCTCAAACAATATCGCAACACGGCCGGTCTGCTGTCAGTAGTCAATACATTGAGCATGCAGTTACCCGTCGAGGAGATACCCAACGACTTCGGCATCACACCGCCCGAGACAGTGCTGTTGGTGCTCGCCAGCGATTTCGACAAGTTCTTTGCCGACAATAATCTGCCCGACAACGTCACATCGTTCCTGGCGACATACGACAGCGACAACCACTGCTACACTTTTGCAGGGCTGCGCAGCTACTTCCTCGAAATGCTTGCCAAGGATAATATTGAGGCCAAGGATTACAACTTTATCTTGACTCCGGTCACGGCCAACTACGAAAGCAATTCATCGTCGGGTTACTATTACTATCAGTCGACGCAGAAGACGCTTACGTCAGTGGTGCCCTACGTGTCGCGCCCCACAATGGCAAAGCTCAACTTCAAAGACGCAAAAATTAAGCTGACATATAGCAAACAATCCACAAGTTTTTAGTAACTTTGCACTGCTCTGCGGCGGAAAAGACACCGTCTCAGCGCAATAAGCCGCAATAGCTCAGTCGGTAGAGCATTTCATTCGTAACGAAAAGGTCGTGGGTTCGAGTCCCACTCGCGGCTCAAGATATGGAAAACAGAAAACCGGTCGATTAACGATCGGTTTTCGCTTTTTTTACACAAAAAAATTATGCTGAAGATAGCCATCTATTCATATACCCTTGAAAGACAGCTTCTCACAAATATATCCTATCCGGTTAAATCCAATAAGCTCACATAACTTCTCGGTGAGTTTTCCATATTTCCGATAAAATAAGTTGAACAGAAGGTATCCCCACCGTTGGTGTGAGGGCATTCGTCTCAAAATATTGGGGAGGGAATATATTTGGCGATAAATATTGATATAGCCATCGTAAAGTTCTGTCGGGGTCATCTTTTTCGGACTGAAAACCACATTTGCAGTGGTATAGAGCCTAAGGTCAGAGGTAGTGATACGTTTTTCATCATGATAACGTTGATGCTGAGCAGTTCCGGGATATGGGGTGAGAATGTGAGAAGTGACAGTTTCGATCTTATTTTTTACAATCCATGCGAGTGTACGTTTAAAAGTCGTCGGGTCATCATCATCAAGACCAAATACAAAACTTGCATTAATCATCATTCCACGCCGATGTATCTCTGAAATCAGATATTCATAGCGCTTGATATTGTTTTGATTCTTATTGGCAATTTCAATCGAATTCTCATTTATGCTTTCAAATCCTATGAATAGGCCTTTGCATCCGCTCTCTTTCATCAAATCCAGCATGCCGGGTATGTCGGCGACATTGGCTGATACAGCGGCATTCCATTTAATTCCAAGTGGTTTGATGCGGTTAAGAAATTGGAAAGTCCATTTAGGGTTGCCAATAAAGTTGTCATCAATAAACATTATATGTCGGCGATTAACTTTCTTGATATCAGCTATGACATCATCAATTGGCCGATTTACGAATGAGTTGCGAATATTGCGTGTGCTATTATAACAGAACTCACATTTATATGGGCAACCTCGGCTGGCGCTAACAATATTAACATATAGATATTTGCTCATATCGAGCAGATCGTATGCCGGAGATAATATTTGCTCAGGCGAAATCTTCGTACACGAATAAATTTCCTTGAGTACTCCCGCCTTATAATCCGCGATAATACTTGGCCAGGTACCTTCGGCAAACCCAATACATAGCACATCAAACATTCCCATTGCCGAATCAGGATCTGATGTTATTTGTATCCCACCGGCTACAACCTTTATTCCCCGTTGTTGATACTCGCGGGCAATAGCGATTGCGCGTGGTAGCGTATCGACATTTACGGTAATTCCGACTAAGTCTGTAGGCTTTGAGTAATCGATAACATCATCAATATTTTCGTTTAATATTTCTAATTCGTTTCCATGGCGGATAGTCTCGGCTACAGTCAGCAGTCCCAGCGATGGTGCCATCCGAGTCTTTAATTTTGTATCCATAGGCCGCATCTGCATTAGCGGTTGAATAAGTGTAATTTTCATTTTAGACTGCGGTCTCTGAAGATTGTTCTACATGCCGTGATTTTCACTCGTAAGTTCATAGCAAAAGAAGCTACCTAATTAATGATAAGTATGCTATGTGTATGTTCAATTTGCAAGTTGTGCAAAGTTAGCGATTAGTTTGAAAAATTCGTCTCGGGGGTGTAAAATTTGTGATAATTTGCAGATAGTGTGTTTTTTGGCGAGGGAAAAATTTTGTGGGATGCGGAAAAATACGTAAATTTGCAAGCCATTACGAACAAACGCCTTACCAGCGTTAGTAATTAATTGACAATCAACAACTCACTAACACAGTATACTCTAATGAAAAAAGACATCCATCCTTCAGACTACCGCGAAGTAGTTTTCAAAGACATGTCAAACGAGGAGATTTTCATCACCCGCTCTACTATCGCCGCTAAAGAAACTATCGAAGTGGATGGCGTCACCTATCCGTTGGTAAAGCTTGAAATCACCAGCGCCTCTCACCCCTTCTTCACCGGTAAGCAGAAGCTCGTCGACACCGCAGGTCGTGTGGACAAGTTCATGAGCCGCTATGGCAACCGCCGCAAGAAGTAATAGACGCGCTTCCTGAACAAGACAGCAACAAAGCGGGCTGCGATTTCACAAATGTGAATCTCGCAGCCCGCTTTGTATTCGGCTGTTACCGACCCGACCTCAGCGATCGCTGAGGCGGGCGACGGCTTTGTGCAGATCGCTGACGACAGTGGCTGTGGGATAATATGCCGTCATGGCGCCACTGCGCACAGGCAGGAGTGCTTCTTCGAGCATGGCGAGGCCGTTGATGTCGCCTTGCTCGGTGAAGTTGCGGCGGAGCGTCGATATTTTTTCGCTGAGTTGTATGCCCTCGAGCATTCGCTCATAGCGGATGGAGCTGCGGCCGTCGGGGTAGACAAAATAGGTGTCGCCCGGGGCAAACATGTGGAAGCGGGTGTCGGTGAGCGGTTGGTCGGTCCAGTTGGAGAACGACCAGTGAAGATATCCGTCGAAGCCGGTGGCTGTGGAGTAGACCGGTATATAAGCGCCATCGGCAGGAGCGCTGTTTGAGAACTGGCTGGGAGCCGGTGTGGCGCAGCAGGTATACATCAACGATTTGAATCCCTTGTCGCGGCGGCGGTTAAGGACTTCAGCGGGGAAGAAATCGCCTTTTATGACCGTGTAGCTGTCGAGAAGGTCAACGAGTTCGGGGTGGTAGTTGCCGGCAAGGTTTATTTTAATATCAGGCACAGCCTCTTTGGCTATGCGGTAGGCATTGAGCATGTCGGGGAGCGCGCGCTCATCCATCACTATCATAGATTTTTCATACCAGCCTTTAGCCTTGAGGTGGTCGGCGAGCGAACGCAGGAAGGAGGTCCACAGATCGGCGTATTCCGGAGAGTCGGTTGTCGTTTTCAGAAACTCATATTTACCTGTGGCCTCGTCGAGATAGCGGAATTGCATGTCCCACGGTATCATCGTGAAGCAGCTGATAGAGGCATCTACGCCATGGTCTGCCATAAACTCTACATATCGGTCGAGGATGGTGTAGTCGTAGGCCCATGTGCCGTCGGCGCGGCGCGTGGTCTCCACCATCGGCTCAAATTTATCATTGCTCTGCTCGCCCCAAGGTTCATAAAACAGAATCACCGACACGGTTTTCTGACCGGCGCGTGCAAGCATGTCGGCATACGGCGCGAGCAACTGCAGATGCTCTTTGCTCCAGGGCTGCACATTGTAATAGCGCGAGATTGCGTAGGGTTGTTGCCACAAATCGAGGTAGAATTCATAATCTTTAGGCTCGGGCAGAGTGCGCGGGCTCACGTCGATGTCGAGCGAGAGAGTTTGCAGCACTTTGCCGGCGGCATCGGAGAGCGACAAAACGGTGGTGTAGACACCCGGCTCTATATCGCGGGGTATCTCAATCGAGCACCACACCGGGCGCACCGAGTGAGCCTCGAGCGATACCTCGGTGTCGGGGAGGTCTATCATGTCGGCAACGGTGTATGTGGGCAGTGCCGGGTCGGGGTAACCGCAGGTGTTGTAGGCAGTGGTGATGACATAGCGCATGAAGGCAGCGTAGGAGCCGGTGACTTTCACTGTCTTCCCTTTCTCTGACACAAGAGGCGACAAAGCCACCTGCAGTGGGCCGGTAGGCTGTGTGGCAGTGATGAGAGCTTCAAGGCCTATGCGCTCGCCGCGCCAGGCATGCACTGTGGTGTCTGATGCCGCAGCAGTGTTAGTTGCGGGCGCTTCAAACTGGCGGTAGTGCACGTCTTTTGAAGCCCAGCTCATGCGCAGTGGCTCAGAGTCGAGAGCAAGCCACGCGGTTGAGTCGACCGAGGTGGTCTCACGCGGTTCTATGTATTTACCGACTGCCTGTGTGCCGTAAGCGTCGGCAGCCGACATGGCAGCGGCTGTCAGCAGCAGTGTCGCTACAAGATGCTTCATAATCATGGTTATTTGTGGTTGATAGCTGAGGCGTAAAGTTAGTGAAAAATATCGGAAGTCTCCACTTGCCCATTCACATTTGTCACATATATATAATGCTATATAATGCAGCACCCCGGCCATATATAGACCGGGGTGCTGTGAAATATGGATTTTGTGTGCCTCAATCAGCGCACAATTATTTTGCTCACCTGCGAGCCTTGGCGGCGCACATAGATGCCGGGGGCAAGATAGTTGCCGTCGACACGGATGCCGCGAAGATCGTAGTACTCAACCGGGGCCGATGCATCGGTGTCAGCAGTGATGTCGTCGATGGCGGTAGTGCCGAGGCGCACGATATTTGAGGCTGCTGATTCGCCCTTATCATACACGGCGGTGACATAATAGTCATCGCCCTCGCGGTCACGCGAAGTGGTATATGAGAGGGTGGTGACGGGCTGAGCGTTGAGTTTGACATCGTTGCGATATACGTTATAGCCCTGCAGCTTGAGGGTGCCGGGTGTGCCGGGAGCAGTGAAGGAGATGTCGTCGAGCAGCATCATGAAGCGGTCGTTTGATGTGCAGCGGATGGCAAAGTACTGAGTGCCTTCAGGCAGCGAAATCATGTATTCTGTCCATTCTTCGTCGATAGCAGTTTCGCTTTTGAGCAACTCGAAGTCTTCGAGGGTGTTGCCCGATGTCGAGTAGTAAACCTCAAAGGTGTCAAAGCCGTAGGCTGTGTTTGCCGAGCAAGCCATAAACGACACAATCTGGCGGCCACCATAGAGTTTGGGCGACACGAGCCAATCGTCGTTCTGCACAGGGCGACCGCCTTTGTCTACTACGGCCATCTGAGCAAGAACACTCTTGCCGATTGAAGGCAGGAAAGAGAAATCACCGGTGCACTGCATTGTCCACCATGCCTGTTGAGTGCCTGCCACGGGCATCTCTATACTCTTGAGGCCAACTACGAAAGCCTCGTCGACGTCGATCATAGTCCAGCCACCGTCGAGCTTGGTTGTAAACGAAGGATACTTCTCAAAATCTTCGAGCGAAGCATCGGGGGCAGCTTTGGTGAGATCGGGCGCACTCCACGACAGGCTCACGGTCTTGCCGCTCTCTGTGGCGGTCAATCCCGATGCGGTGGGGTGGTTGGGGGTCAGGCAAGCCACGGTGAAGGGGGCCGACTCATCGTTGTCAGGATTACCGTCGTTATCGGTTACGACTTTTACGGTGTAAGTATTCATCTCGGGAGATGCAGCTGTGAATGAGCCGGAGACGACAATATCGCCGGCTTCGAGAGTAGAAAGATTCACACCTTTTTTCTCAGCTACGCAGTTGCCGTCTTTGATGAGCTGAACGCTGTAGTTGCCGTTGGGAGTGCTACCGAAGTTTGATACATTGACAGTGACGTTGAAAGTGCCGCCCTGCTCGGCATATTGGTCTGGTGTAACATAGTTGACAGCCATGTCGGTTGTGGGGAGGTCGCCTATGATGAGGTTATCGACAGGCACATAGCCGTGGGTCTCGATGCGGGCACCGATCTGCACACGCACGATGCGGTCTTTATAATCAGCAAGCGATAGGATCACGTGCTGCCAGCCTGTGCGCGGCAGAGTGTTAAGCCTGAATTTCTTTACCGTAAAGGCCTCATTGGTGTCGTTGTCAACCACTGATACTGTGATCTCATTTGCATCATCGGGGTAAACGAAGGTATAGAAGCTCACGTAGGGATGATTGGCGTTGTGGAAGTCGATTTTACCTGTCGACAGAGTGCCGCTCTGGCCTACCTGTGTTGCAACCATGCACGCATATCCGTTGTCGCCGTCTTGGGGTTTGGGTTCGCTGTAGTCATCGAGGTAACGCCAGATAACGCCTTCGTCGGAAGTGACAGCAAGAGCGAAAGAGTTCTCTTCATGTTCTGTAAACGAGTTAATGAAAGGCAGTTGGTAAGGATAGCCAACAAAGACGATGTCGCTCACAGCAGGCTCCGACTCAAGGTTATTCATGACCGCGCGCAGAAGCAGTATTGTTGCTATCTGCTCTCCGTCGATAAGGTCTACAGGCAGAGTCAGCTCAGTGCCTGCAAATTTTTCTTTGAGCAGGAAGGCTGTGCCGGTAGAGTAGTCATAAATATTGTAGAGCACCTTTTCGGTGTTGATTGCATTGCCGTTGACGTCAGATTCAGGAGCGGTCCATTTGAGCGAAAGTTTGCCGAGTTCGGGCTCCTTAAACGAAGTGATGACAGGCGCAACAGGAGCTGCCACACCCACGAAATGCGATGTGGTGTATTCTCCGCCATCACCGGCAGCGTTTGACGCCATAAATGTATACTGATATTGGCCGATCTCGTCGACGGTGTCGGTGTAGGTGGTTTTTGCGCCCGGTTTGATGCCTTTGAGTGTGGTGATGATCTTGCCTTCGCGCTTGATAGTGATGTCGACGGTGCCGGTGAGAGCTGAGCCGTTGAGGGCTTTGTCTGGCGCGGTGAAGCTGATCAGGCAGTTGTTACCGCCGTCGGCATCGTTGAGGAAGGTGATGTCACTGACATTCTGGGGTTCGTCGCCCGATCGGGCTGCTTCGATTCCGATATTATCGATAAAGAGGTAACCGCTTGATGCGGCATCACGGTTGGAGACTGCGTGGATACCCATGTAGAATATTCCGCTCTCTGGAGCCTGGAACCAGCCATAGACACGTTTACGCTTCGATGAGTTTACAGTCGTGAGGGGGATGACGTTAAACTCCATTCCTTCAACGTCATTATAATAGCCCATTTTTACCTCAAATTTATGCTCGGTGCCGTCGGTAAACAGCGAAGCATCCATATAGACGTTATAGAATTTGCCTTCTACGAGTTTTATTGCGCGCGGAATGAGCCAGTCGTCGGCTGTCGACTTATCGATAGGATACAGCAAATAGGCACATTTACTGCGAGTCGCGTCGCTGTAGTTATAGAATCGCCAGTCGCGGCCGTCGTTGTTGGCGTCGATAACCTCGAAGAAGCGAGAGAATTCTTCGGCACCTGTGCTTGGGGGATAGTCGTCGAATGTCTCACAGAATGGTGGCACAAGCGGATTACGCTCGCCCAGACCGATGATAATGCCGTCGCCTTTTGCCGGTTTGGCAAGCTCGGCTGATCCGGAGATGGCTTCGCCTTGACCAATGTGAGTGCCCGAGAACTTGGAGAGCTGGGCACTTGCGCTTACTGAGAGCAGGCATGCGCCCATCAGTAGTGCTGGTTTGATTGACTTAAACATTCTTATAGATTGATTGGTTAATATACAATTTTTATTGCGGTGCAGCCTTTGCGCACGATGTATAGACCGTGAACAGCGAGCGGATTGGCTACGTGGTTACCGGCGAGATCATACACTGCAACGCCGTCGGTCGAACCGTTAATCTTCACTGTGCCGTCGGTGTCAATGCTCACAATTGCGCCGGCATCGGCGTCAATATCATTGATAGAGGTTGGATCGGCTGTAGAAACCTTGTATTCCTCTGATGCCTGCGACAGTTGGCCTGCGGCATTGATGCCACGGATAGAGAAGTAGTAGTCGGTGGCCGGAGCCAAAGACTCAACTTTGGCCTCTGTGGCAGCGCTACCCAGATGTTTCTCTTGCCAACCTGCAATGTGACTCTTCACAATATCACCGGTGTAGCTGACAACTACGTCGTCTATAGCAAGAGAGCCTTTGGTGATGCGGCGATATACAAGACGCACGCCCATAGCCTTGGCCGGGATTTTGTCGGCAGGCAGGGTGTAGGTTGTGCCTGTCTTGACTGTTGTCGGAAGTGCTATACGGTCGATTTCGGTCCACTGCCCGTTAACCATGGTGCTGACTTCAATGTAGCTGTCGCCGGAACCTGAGCGCTCGCGATACCAGAACGTAAAGCCGGTGAGAGGTTCGGGCAGAATGGGCGATTGCAGACGGCCATAGTCGTCGGTCAGCGATAGTGCCGGAGCTGCGGCTCCATAGTATCCGCTCATCGACATCGTGAAGTTTGAGTTGGAGCTCCAGCCTGCCGGGAGAGATTCAAGACCGCCGGTGAAGTCAACCGAGATCTTTCGGTTTTCTCCGGGAACTTTGGTGTAAACCGACATTGCATAATCGACAGCGTCGGCCATAGGATGCCACTTGGCCTTGAACGATGAAGTGCCGACTTCTTCGGCGCCATCAATCTCGGGCGTTGTAAAGATGAATGACATTTCGGGCGTGGTCACCGCGAGGCGATCGGAAATTTCGCCGGTGACCGAGCCGCCTGTGGCCTGTACTGTGGCATAGTAGTTTGTGCCGGGTGTGAGGCCCGTTATTACAGCCGTAGTATTGGCGATGCTCATGTTGTGATACAAGCCTGCATATTCGGGCTGTCCGTCGGCGCCATCAGTGAAGACGCTCACCAGATAGCCTGCCAGCGGATTGACGCTGTCCCAAGAGAGGGTAAACCCGTATGGCGTGATGTCTTCGGCTCTGAGGCCCGATACTTTGTCGAGATACGTTATGGCCTTGCAGATGTCAAAGGTGATGATACCTCCGGCTTCTGTAATTGATGACAGCGGTTTGTTGACACGCATATTGTGGCGTGTGAGCATATTGGGGTAACCGTCATCATTAAGCGATTTCACACCTGCTGTGCCGGGGAACGGATCTCCGCCGTATGTGCCGAAGTATCCGTCGGCACGCACGATGTCGGCTCCTGTGATGCCGTTTCTGGTGTTCACGCGGTTGCTGAGCCAGTAAGATTCCTGATAGTTGATGTGCCACACGAGCATTCCGTGGCCCGGGAGGTAAGAATCCCAGCCAGTCTGCTGCCGGTTTTCGAGCAGGAAGTACTCATCATCGCCGTCAGGCGTGTTGATGCGGTAGGCAACGTTGTTTGATATCGGTTTTAGGGTGAGAGTCTTTGGCTCGTCGCCGATGACCTCGGGCTCGAGCCAGCCGAGCGACATGCGCTCAAATACCGATCCGAGACAGGGAGTGCGCGACTCGTTGAGGTGGCAGCCCATGTCCATCAGCGACCATACACCGGGTGAGGTGCAACCGCTCGACATTGTGTCGTAGAGGTCGGGCAGACCGAGCACATGGCTGAACTCATGGCATACTGTGCCAATGCCTTCGCACAGGCGCACAGCTTCGCCGAGATCATTGCGCACAATTCTGTATTCGTTGGAGCATGCATAGTGATTGAGTCTGACACCGTCGAAGACAAATCGTTGTCCCGAGATATCCTCAACGTCTCCGGCATGCTGCCAGATGCATTCGTTATAGTCGCCGCCGGTTGCAGCGCCTTCGCCGGCATAAAACAGATAAACGTTGTCGATGACGCCGTCGCGGTCGCGGTCATAGTCCGAGAAGTCTATCTGGTCGTCGAGCTTACGGCACGCTTCTTCCACCATATACCAAGCGTGGAGGTTTTCACCATTGGTCTTGGTGTTGTAGAAGCTCAGGTCATTGTCGAGGACAATGGGGCCATATACATCAAAGGTGACATCGAATATGCCGTTTGATGAGTCATAGAAATACTCGTGAACGCATCCGCTGGCGCCGTCGGTGTTATATCCCGTTTTATTGAGCATGTCGTCGAAGTGCTGGCGGGGATTGTCCATGGTGAAGCTGCGCCCTTGGGGATGCTTGTCGGTTTTTGGATACTCGACGAGTACAGCCAGGGCTCGCTGTTTGCCGTGGGCAGGGAAACCGTTAGTGGATATTGATGTGCGGAGCTTCGATGGGTTGCGCAACGACGATGTGGCATTGCGCATCTTGCCGGCGAAGACAACGCTGTCAAATGGTTCGGCTATGCAAAGTCGGCCTTTGGCATCGCGGGCCATGGTGTGCTTGCCATCGAGTGTAGTGACTACATTCACTCGCTCGTCGCCGTGTAGAAGCACGTCGATATAGGTGCCGTCGGGCTGCAGCATAGGCACCGGACCCGGTTTTGCCGGCAGTGCGGAAGCTGAGGGGGCAGATGCCATAAAAGCAGCGGCCAGTGAGACCGTTGCTTTTATGACCGATGATCGGTTGGGAATCATATTTCAGATTTAGTGAATGTTCATAATTGGGCTGATTGGGGTTGCTTCGTCTGTGAAAAGCGGTGTCGGCGGTTATCGCACTACAACCTTTTCAGCAGTAGAACCGGCCTTGACAATGTAGACGCCGGCATCACCGACGGGGATTTCCACAGTGCCGTTTACAGTGGCGGTTGCTACACGCATACCTGTTGTGGTAAAGATTTCCACAAGCTGACCTTCACCGCCTTCGATGCGGATAGCACCCTTAATCGGGGTGACAACGAGTGTGCTGGTGGTGACACCGTTGATGCCGGTGGAAACCTCAATGGTGACGGGGTTCGACAGAGGTGCTTCGCCCTGATCCCAGACGGTGCTAACGTGGTAGGTATACTGCTTGTTAGCTTCAACAGAGTTGTCTACATACTCGTTTTCTACAACAGGTTCGCTGTTGAGGCGCTTGCCGTTGCGATAAACGTTGAAGCCCATGAGGTCGAGGCTGATGGGTGAGCTGCCGGCGGGTATGTATGTGATGTCGTCGATGAGCATCGCAAACTTGTTATAGCTCTTGTGAACGATAGCAAAGTAGCGGGTGCCTTCGGGCACGGTAAATGTGTATTCAGGCCATTCTACGTCATCATAAACCATGAGCTGATCCTTTGCCAGCGGAGTGAAGTCGGCGGGCTGGTTGCCGGTCGACGATACCATGAAGTCAAATGTCTCGGGCGAGTAGGTCTTGATGCCGGCGCGGCCGTAGAAGGAGATGACCTGACGGGCTCCGTTGAGTTCCGGCGAGATAAGCCAGTCTTCAGATTCGTAGAGACGTGTGTTGTCTATGCAAGCCTGGAGGGAGACGAGCATCTTCTTGCCTGTGCGTGCATACCATGCATTGGCAAAGACGTTGGCTTTCTCGGGGTCGAAGACTATCCATGCCATAGGCTCGCTGTAGTGGGGGAATTCGATGATGCCGTCACCCATAGCCATTACCACAGTGGGTTTGCCGTCTCCATCATATACAGTCCAGTCACCGAAGTTTGAGATGGTGAAGTCATCGTAGTTCTCAAACGATTCTGTTGTAGGAGTGCCGGGCATGTTTGCGGTCGAGGGGTCAGACCATGTGAGTGTCACACCATTGTTGGCCTCACCGGCAAGGTCTGTGACGGTGGGATAGTCGGGAGTGATGATGCGCACTACCTTGTGAATCGACTGGTCGTCGCCGTCATACTCGTCTGCTGCATATTCTATGCCGATGTAATATGTTGAACTGCTGGGGTCAACTACCGATGGCGTATCGCGAAGCACAGCCATTGCTTCTGTGTCAGGTGCGAGAGCTATACCGTCGGTCGAGCATACAATGTTGCCGTTCTTGTAAAGGTGAATCTTATATGATCCGGCGGGAGCGGTGTTGGTGCCGTTGTTGCGGATGCTTGCAACGAATGTGCCGACCTCATTTATGTTAACCTTTGACGGACCTGCATAGTCTACAACCGAGAGGTTGTGTGCGCGCAGTTCTGAGATAGTTACGTTGTCGAGAGCCATGACCTCCTCGCCTGTTGTGCCATAGGCAGTGAAGCCGAGCTGCAGATATTTGCAGCCTGCATATTGCTTGAGGGGAACAGATGCGCGGATCCACTTGCCGCGGTTGGCAGGTGCAATGTCAATAGACTGAACATCTGCGATGGGCTTGTCATCTACATAAGCCTGTACCTTGAAGTCTGTGAGCTTTTCGGTGTAGTAATAGTAGAACACAAGAGTCGGAGAGGTGGTGCCTTCGAGCGAGAAGCGGGGAGAGAGGAAGCGGCGGCGGGAATCATCCTGATTAGCGACGAAGAGCATCATGCCGCCGTCACCGTCTTGAGGTTTGATGCTTGTATATGAGCCTTCGCAGATTTCCCAATAGCTGTTGGAGGTTGCATCGCCGCTCACAACTGTCTGTCCGGTCCAGATACCGCTCTTCTGGCCTAAACCGGCCCATGACTCATGGATGGGAAGATCGATAGCGGGGCCGAAGGTTGCAACTGTTGTTGCCCACGATGAGCGCACCGAACCGGCGTTATTGATGCCGTAGACACTGCCGGCAAATACATCCTGAGAAGTTATGCTGCCTGAGATCTGGAAGGTGTGGTTGGTGCCTTTGCCCAACTCATATTCACCACCATCTCTACCCATGATGAGGTAGTGCAGGCTGTAGGTCACAGTTTCGGGGTCGAAGTAGCCGCCGTTGTAGCCACGTTCAGCGTGGTCAAAAGTTATGTGCAGCAGACCGGTCTTGTTGATGTCTTCCCAGATGCGCAGATTGCGGGGGGTGCCGGGATAGTCGAGACCGCGGAAAAGCACAGCCTGTGCGGGGGTGCCATCGCCTATTTCGTTGCATGCAACTACTTCATAGACGTGATTGCCACGGGTTACGTCGTCTTTGTCTACATATTCTGTGACTCCACCGGGGGTGAGATTCTCGCTGATTGAAGCGATTTGTTCGCTGTCGCGGAAGATCTTCAGAAGATTGATGCTGCCGACAGCTGTTCCGTCGATATTCTTTGTGGGGAGTGTTATCTTGAGAGTAGCGGTGGTGGCGCCGGGGATTGCTTCGAACTCAGGTGCGGCGGGCGCTCCCTTGTCTGATGCTGTTACTGAAATATCGTTGATATACAGATACTGAGTGTCTGAGGGGCTGCAAGCCTTGATACCGAAGTAATATATACCGTCGGTTTTAGGTGTGAAATTGCGGTTTACGTTAACAGCGCCCTTGCTGGGGAGAACGTCAGTGGGAGCCTGCAGCTCGATGCTGAATGTTGACACGTCATCGGGGTCGGTGCCGACATACACGGCAACACGCTCGCGTATATTATGTCCTTCTGCTGTGAGTTTGAAGGTGTAGCTGTCGCCACCTTTCATCTTGAAGGGGCCGATGAGCAGATAGTCGTCGGCATCATTGTCATTACTTGCGTAATATGCACACTCGCGGTTGGAGTTGGTGTTGATTTCCCAGGTGTTGTTGTCGTTGTTTGCGTCGATGACAGGGTACTGCATAAACAGGTTGCTGTCGGTGAACGAGTCTACCCAGGGCAATTCGAGGTAAGTGCCCACATAGATAGAGCGTGAAGTGACTGCCTCACCTACTGTGTTGCCGGCCTTGGGCTCTACGATATAAGTGTAGCAACGCTTGATGTCGCTCTCGATGTTGTCGACGTATGAGAGGGCGGTGCAGGTCTCTGTGAGAACCACATCGTCGGGCATACGGGTGATTTTGTATGTAAGTGCACCGAGATTGCCATTGTTCAGAGCGTAGGGCTCATGCCATGACAGTGTTACACGGTTGCCGTTTGCACGAACGGTTGGCATTGCGTCGATTACAGGGGTGTCGGGACCGATGAAAGCGGTGGTGTTCACAGCAGCGCTCTCCGAGCCGTTCTGGCTGATGTATACCACGAAAGGCAGTGTGCCGCCGGTCTGTACGTCAACGGTTGTAGTGACTGTTGCGCCGGGAGTGGTAGTGCCGTCGGCGAGGTCATCGTTGCCGTTGGAGATGCGCCATGTGAGTTGGCCGCTGAGATTGTCGCCGTTGGTGTCGGTGGTGGGAGCCTTGAATGTCACCTTAGCCTGCAGGTTGGTGCCTACGGCTTCAACGGTGAGGTCTGTTGCTGCCGAGGGGGCAAGCTTTTCGCTTGTTGCTTGCTGCTTGAAGTAGAGGCCGGTGAAGACGTCATAATTTTCGTTGCCGTCATAGCCGAGATTGGCCACGGTTTCAGCATTACCTGTTTTGGGGTCAATGCGGGCAATGTAAGTGTCCCAGTAGCTACCTTCGGAATATGCGAAATAAATATCACCTGTTTCCCAGTCACATACTGCAGATTCACGGCCATGAGAAATAAAGATCGGGTCATATTCGCCCCAGGGGTCTTCACCTTCGAGACCTGTCACTTCTACAGTGGGTGTGGCCTCACCTGTGAATTTGTTGATGTCATAGAGCATGCCGTCAAGGCCTATACCTGTGATGTTGCCTTCTTTGTCGCAGGCAAGAGCGCGCATGTGCACGGGCAGCTCAGAGTTGATAACCACAACCGGCTCGCTGATATCATTGAAGTTAATGCGGGCAAACTGCTCGGGCTGCACTTTGTCGAAGCCCCATGACGTTGCACTCTCGAAGACGCAGCAGTAGATAGTGCCTGTGGTCGGGTCATAAGTCATGGCATAAGGCAGCGTGTTCTTAGAGTTGAGAGTGTAGCTTACGTTGCTTGTCTGATTCCAGTCAGAGTCGTAGAATGTAAAGGAGGTAGTGCCTTCGGGATATGAGATTACAAGATAATTGCCGTCGAAGTAGCAACCCGAGAAAGGTTGGTAGTCAAGCTCTTTTACAATATTATGACCACCATCGGCTTTAACCTCAACTGCGCCGTACCAGTAAGCGAAGGGGCCATCGCCCATACTGTTGTCGGCAATGAGACCGTAGAGGGGCTTGTCGCCGTTGGCTCCGCCATAGACGGTGCGGAGTGAGTGGGCCGCACTCTGCACAGGGCCTGATTTAGGCGCGCGATGAGTCCGTTTTTTTGCAATTTCTTCGCGTTTGACGCTAATCTGTGAGTTGGCCAACTCAGCAGCTACAGCCGCGGCACAACCCAAAACCAGCACAAGCGCCAAGATTTGAGTAATACGTTTTACCATAAAGAAAGTGATTGTTAATGTATTGGTTTTTATAGAATAATTGTCAGAATTTACATAGTCACACAATATACCCTCCGGTATAGAATGACCTAATTAACTGCAAAATTACTACTTTTGATGCGTTAACCGGGTCTGTTGTAATACCGAATGCCGTTAAAAGTAGTTAAACTGTGGAATTTTGTCAGTCTTTAGCTAAATTTTACATAAAAATGCGAGACGCTTGTCATAAAAACGATGGCATCTATGCATGGGCATAACAAAATTATTTATAACTTTGGGATTGCAAACTATAATCCCCTTAATGGATATGCGTTTTTATAAACTGCTGCACATAGCGCTGACGGCCGTTTTGCTTGCCGTCGCAAGTGTCCCTGCTGAGGCTGCGCCTGTCGATGAAGTGCGCCGCCTTTATGAAGCCGGTAAATATGACGCGGCTCTCCAGGCTGTTACTCCTTTGCTCAAGAAGTCGCCGCGAGAGGCGGCATATAATTATTATGCCGGTGCGTGCCGCTATGAGCTCGGGCAGCACAAGCAGGGCGAGGAACTGCTGCAGACGGCTGTGAAACGTGGAAGCGCCGACGCTGCTCTCATGCTTGCCGATATAGCTCTTGCTGAATATAGAGTTGACGATGCCGAAGATTATATCGACGAGTATGAGGCTATTATGTCAAAGAATCGCAAGGCAAAGCCCGATAAGGAGCGTCTGGCCGAGCTCAATGCCTCGCTGGTGATGCTGCGCAATATGCTCGACCGAGTGGAGCGCATCGCTGTTATCGACTCGGTGAATGTGCCGCGCAAAGACTTTTTCCGTTACTACCGGCTGTCGCCTGAAAGCGGGCGTATAGCTCCTGGCACAGTGTTGCCTGCTGCTGCCGGCGATGCATCGGCGCAGGTGGTGTATATTCCCGAGAACGAGATAGAACTGCTCTGGGCTGCTCCCGATTCATCGGGGCGCACAGTGCTGATGAGTGCCGATCGCTTGGCCGACGGAACAATCACTCCGGCCACGCCACTCGGTGGCGATCTTAATGACGGCGGCGATGCCGACTTCCCGTTCATGATGCCCGACGGTGTCACGCTGTATTATGCCGCCAATGGCGATAACTCGCTTGGAGGCTACGACATATTCATGACACGCCGCGATGACGACGGTTTCTTGCAGCCGCAGAACGTGGGCATGCCATATAATTCACCCTATGATGACTATATGCTCGCTATCGACGAGGTGACCGGTGTGGGGTGGTGGGCATCCGACCGCAATCAGCTTGCCGACAGTGTCACGATTTATATTTACGTGCCCAATGAGATGCGCAGCAACTACCCTGCTGATGATCCTGATGTGGCATCTTTGGCGATGCTTCGTTCGATAGCCATGACTCAGACACCCGGTGCCGACTACAGCGCGCTTCGCCGTGCTATTGCTTCGATCGAGCCGGCCTCGTCGTCGACCGATTCGCGCGCTCAATTCAGATTTGAGATTCCGGGCAAAGGTGTCTACACCTCTCTCGACAACTTTACTTCGCCGCGGGCTCGATCGCTCATGGAGCAGTATATCGAGCGTTCAGCCGAGTTTGCCCGCACCGAGCGACATCTGCAACTCTTACGCAAGGCATACGCCGGGGGCAATCTTGGTGTGAGCGATGAGATACGCCGGCTTGAGAACACTTTAGACTCCTCGCGCGAGGCTCTCATGAAGGCGCAGAATGCCGTCATAGAGGCTGAACGCTGATGGGCATCATTCTTTGAAATTCAATAACTCAAAAAATATTTATAATGGAAATTGCAATTATAGCTATCGTAGTGGCGGCCGTTGTAGCGCTGTGTCTGGTGCTCTATTATGTGCCCATTTTCCTGTGGATATCGGCCCGGGTGTCGGGTGTGCGCATATCGCTTGTGCAGCTTGTGCTCATGCGCATCCGCAAGGTGCCAGCCAATGTGATAGTGCAGGCGCTTATCGAGGCTCACAAAGCCGGTTTGCAGGATGTCACCCGCGATGACCTCGAGGCTCACTACCTTGCCGGTGGTAATGTAGAGAAAGTTGTGCATGCTCTTGTGTCGGCAGCCAAGGCTAATATAGATCTCGGATTCAAGAATGCAACTGCCATTGACCTTGCCGTGCTCGATGTGTTTCAGGCTGTGCAGATGTCTGTGAACCCTAAAGTTATCGACACTCCGCCTGTGACGGCAGTAGCAAAAGACGGCATTCAGCTCATTGCAAAAGCCCGAGTGACTGTGCGCGCCAATATCCGGCAGCTTGTCGGTGGTGCCGGCGAAGACACCGTGCTTGCTCGTGTTGGCGAAGGCATTGTGTCGTCAATCGGTTCGTCGGAGAGCCATAAGCAGGTGCTCGAGAATCCTGATTCTATTTCTAAACTCGTTCTAAAGAAGGGCCTCGACTCGGGTACTGCCTTTGAGATTCTCTCTATTGACATCGCCGACATCGACATAGGCAAAAATATCGGCGCCGCCCTGCAGATCGACCAGGCT